>JAPUIP010000564.1 GCA_027296925.1 Candidatus Poribacteria bacterium
CATGGGGGTCGAACTCAACGCAGAAGCAGCGCGACGATATCTCCCTGAAGGCGACGAAGACTTTTTCGATTGATTTGTGAGGCTCGAAATCCCGTCAGAAGCCGAGCGAACTTGCCACGCCATACTCCTCAGCCAAAGATCTGAGACGCTCCCATGTGGTATCCTCAATGAAGATGCCCTCCTGCAACTTCTGCTGGGTCCGCAAATGCTCTAATTCGCCGGGATAGAAGACCTCCTCAAAGCCGGCCGCAGGTGGACAACTCTTCAGATACGCCGCAAATTCGGTGACTTCTTGCTTGAAGTCGGCAATGGGACGGAAGGCATCAACGTTGAAAGCCGCCATAAAACAGCCATCGTTGTGACGCCCCGAAGGGTCGTGGCCAAAGCCCAGACCGGTGAGAATACCCGAAAAGATCTCGACCATCACCGATAGCCCGTAACCCTTGTGGCCCTCCCTGCCGCCCAGCGGAAGCATAACGCCGCCTCGGCTCCGGTCCGTTGGATCTGTCGTGGGGTTGCCATCTGGGTCGAGTATCCAGCCCTCTGGAATTTCGGTGCCGCGTGCGAGTGCTACACCGATTTTGCCGCCAGCCACGGCGCTGGTCGCCATATCGATGAACAGCGTTCCCTCCAGATTGCTGGGCATCGCGATGCAGATGGGATTGGTTCCCAGACGCGCTTCTCGCCCGCCGAAGGGTGCAACCGATTTGCTGGTACGTCCGGAATCAGCGGTCATCATACCGATGAGATCCGCCTTCGCGGCCATGATGGGGTAGTCGGCCACCCGCCCCACGTGACTCTGCCGGTACACCGTGGTGGCAGCCACGCCATGTTGTTTGGCCTTGTCGATCGTCATCTGCATGGCGCGCTCGGAAACCACGTAGCCGAAGCCCCAGTGGCCATCAATGACCGTCGTGACGCTGGCTTCACGGACGACTTCAAATGGCGCCCCCGGCGCAATGTGACCCTGTTTTATTCGTTCTATGTAGCCGGGGATGGCAATAATCCCGTGCGAGTCGTGGCCGGCGAGATTGGCGCCGAGCGAGTGCCGCGAGATGATGGACGCCTCCTCCGCACTGGCACCGGCACCTTGGAGAAGCTGGGAGGCAATTTCTCTCAATTGCTTGGCTGGAATGGTTGGCATGGTATTCTCCTCGTACTGTCTCAGACATCCTGTTCAGGACGAATGCTCATTCAGTTGAAAGCCCTCAGGAATGTTCGGGCGGTTTCGCCACGACGCCGGCTACTCGCCGCCGAGCTCGGCAATCGCCTCGACTTCAACGAGCAGATCGGGGTTTACCAGCGCCGGCGTTGCGACCGTAGCGCTGGCCGGGAGATTGTTTGGGAACGCCTCCGATCGTGCCGCAGCGTAATCCGCGTACCGGTTTATGTCGGTGACGTACGCCGTAATCTTGACTACGTCGTCCATGCTTGCGCCGGCCTCGGCGAGCACCGCTCGAATATTCTCGAACACCTGACGCGACTGCGCCGCCATGTCGTTCACGCCGACCACGTTGCCTTGCCGGTCAAAAGCCACCTGTCCGGAAACGTATACCGTGTTCCCCACGCGCACGCCCTGCGCAATTCGGAATTTGCTCGCCCACGGCCAATCCGGGTTTAGTTCGATTCGCTCTGGCATCTTGTACCTCCATTGACTTCAAATGAAAATTTGAGATTTGTACTCGATTTACAATCCTTGCCCTTCGACCAACTTATACCGTTTGCAGTTTCAAATGAGACGATTCTGGCCTCGGCTGATGTCATTCTGAGCGAAGCGAAGAATCTCATTCACAGATCCTTCGCTTCGCTCAGGATGACAAGCGAAAGTTACTTCCTAAAATGCACATTGATAGTATACCAATTCTAAATCGATTGGCTACTCACCCTGAAAAGGTTGACACATGCGATGAGTAGCCTGTAGGACTGGAAATGGTATTAGATCGTCCCCTGTTCCAGCATGGTCAGCAGCGCAGAGTCATCGACATCAAGCGGCAAGGTAATCTTCGCACGGCGTCGGCTCGACTCATAGGTCGCAAAGATTAACTCAGTCGCCTGAAGCGCCTTCCGGCCGCTGAGCTCCGGCTCTCGTCCAGTTTTGACGCAATCGATCAAATCAAGGACGGAGAGCGTACTGTCTCCGCCGGGAAGTTGAGTTTCACGGAGTTCTGGCGTTTCCCATTTTTCAGCACCGCTCCGAAGAACGCGCAACGGTGGCTTATCACGTCCCCCAACTTCGATGATGCCATCCGTTCCAATGAGACGATTGTGCGGGCCCTGTAAGGAAGTTCCGCCGGTAGTCAGCAAGCCTGCTAGACCGTTCTTCCAGCGAATCCATGAAACGCCACTGGTTTCCACCGGCACGCCGAAGACCAATTGCTCACCGGACACATCAATCTGACCGATGACCCATTCTGCCGGTTCGTCGTTGTTGTAGAAGAAGAACATATCGAACCAGTGCGTTCCCCAATCGAACAGATTTGAACACGCCCATTCGACGCGGTAGAGTTGACAAATCGTGCCATGGTTCGCTAATTCTTTCGCTTTGATAAACGACCGCCCGAAGCGACGCTGATGGCAAAAGGTGATCACCACGTCGTTGTCCACACATGCCTGATAAAGCGCCTTGGAATCTCCCCACGTCGGTGCCATCGGTTTTTCACAGTGGATGGCTTTAATCCCGCTGTTCGCCGCAGCAATCACCATCTCCTTATGCAAGCCGATCCATGTACAGACGCTGACAAAATCAAGGTCTTCCTTATCCAACATCTGCCGATAGTCTGCGTAAGTTTTCGGAACACTGAACGTCTCCGAGAACTTCTCCCGTGCTTCCTCAACTGGATCGGCACACGCGACAATTTCCACATCAGATGACGCCTGATAACCTTGCGCGTGCGCCCGTCCGCGCCCCCCACCGCCGATAATCCCTGCTTTGAATAATGCCATTCAAGTTCCCTTTACACAATATAAGAATCGTGAGAATGCTTAGCTCATCCCGTCGATTGCCGCCCGCAACTCACGAACGCCTTTCAGCATCAGCTCGGGCGTTCCCCAATGCTCAATGCTAGCGGCTCCCTGAAAGCCATCGGCAAGGACGGCTCGAAAGAGATCTTCGTAGGTCAGATGGGTCGAGCCCACCGGATTGAGCGTTTGATGCTTGTTCGGCTTGACATGAAGGTGCGTTACAAGTCCCTTGATTTGCGCATAACCGTCGGGATAAGGCGTTTCACCGCAACCCAGCCCGTTCATCACATCCCAACAGACCGTCAAGGCGGAGCTATTACCGAGTGCGTCAATGACGGTACGGGCCTCCTGGCACGTCCCAATAAGCGTTGCGCCTTCGTTTTCAAGGGAGAGTGTTACCCCTTCACGTTCAGCGATCGGAATGACCGGCGAGAGCTTCTTGACAATCGTATCCAGATATTCCGCGATATTGGGCCGGGGGACATCTTTGGCCCGAGCTGGATTCCAAAACGCGAAGCCCCGGATCACACGAGTATCAAAGGCATGGGCGAGTTCAACCATCCGATCAAAGTAGCGCAGGTGCTGTTCATACTCAGCTTGCTGATCGTGATGACATTTGCCAAATGGCGATCCAATGCTCGCGACTCTGGCGCCGTGTTTCGCTAGCACATCTTGCATCCGTTTGACATCGTCATCATCAATTGTGGTCACGGTTTTGCCCCATATCCCGCCCCGGACTTCAACGGCATTGGCGCCCGCTTCGACGCCGAGTTTCACCGCTTCGGCAAAATCTTTGGAAACCTCATCCGCAAAAAAACAGACATCCATCATTCAGTTTCTCTCGATTCTTCTGGTTCGTCGTCATCGGTTTCGAAGGTCGGCAGTGGGGTTGTAGAAACACGATTGTCGAAATGATGTGGACGTGCTTTGACAATTTGACACGCATCTTCGACAGCCTGCCGGACCTCATCATTAAATTGGGTGACCTCTTCTTCTCCCTCATGAAGTCTTGTAACGAGAGAAACAACATAGCGTGGTTTCAGCGCATTGAGTGCAAGTGCGGTGATGTCCAGCAGACATTCGCGGCAATCACACGGCAAGCGACTTTCGACCTGATATTGAAAGATCAAATCGTGAACCGGTTTCTCGTTTTCATTGCGGATCTCATCAACAAGCTCATAGATTGTTGCTGTCATGGTGTCCCTCCAACTGTACCTTGGCTTCTCGCCAGTCAAACCCCAAAAGCAGATTCGCAACCTTTTTCAACATCGCG
>JAPUIP010000565.1 GCA_027296925.1 Candidatus Poribacteria bacterium
CTCGGTTTGACGAATGTCGCCCCTTCGCAACTTGACTCTCTTTACCAGAGAGGGATGCCGTCCTGAGCATCGCTTCCATACTCAGCCATCTCTCATTGAGAGATAGCACATCCAAGGCATTGTCCTTTACGTTAAGCGCAAGAAACGCCGAATAAACATCACGGTGACAAAGTCGTAGGAGTTAACCCGCGAGTTCCCAATTCATGTCGGGCTCAATCGGCCAGATTGGGCGCTGGAGATAGCGGTAAGGCAAGCTTGCATAGTCCACCGTGCTGACTCCGGGCGTGTTCAGTTCGATCGTGCTGGCGACGACCGGATCGAAAGAGGCGCGGTGCGCCTGGTTGGACTTGACCACGAGTATCCGCTTCTCCTCCAGGAGAATGCCGGCGCTCTTGAAGAAGTCCCGGTCTTTCCCCGTGCGCCGTTGAGAGAAGATCACATCGATCTTATTGCCGATACGTAGTACCACTCTTGGCCCCACATTGGACTCGCGGAAAACTGCCCGGTTCACTTCCCGACCCCAACCGCCATGCGTGGGACCGCAGATTGTATACCTGCCATCATCGATCGACTTGACGACGCCCGTCACTTGCAGCGGCTGGTAGAAACGTTGGTCGATCTTGCCGCCGACCGCGATGTTGAGCGTTGCGCCTACGCCCGCCTCCATCCCAGCACGAACCACCTCCGCATCACGGATGGTAAGCGCGCAGTCGCGGGCCTCGTGGCGGATGAGACTTTCCAGTACCGCCGGACTATCAGCGGGACAGGCGCTGCCGGGGTCGTCGCCCAGATCCACTAGAAGGACGGGCCCCGCTTCGCGAGCCATGGCCATCTTCACGCCCTCATCAATGGGGTATATCGGCCGCACTGTCTGCAATTCCTCACGCCGTCTCCACAGGTCCCGCGCTAACTCCAACGCCATTTGTCTTGCTAAATCCGCATCCCCATCTGTTGTGGCAACAACCGACATGCCGGCATCCGGGGAGTCGCCATATCCATAGCCACCGAGGATGGTGATGTTGATTACCTTCGGAGTCTTTTCCAACTCCTCACGCTTTTGGTTCAACTGATACAGCAGCAACTGCTCCTCTTCCGCGGGGATATGCGACCACGTGCTCTGACCGATATTGGGGCCGATGATGGGGACGAATACTCGCCGTGTGACCGGCTGCACCTTGCCATCGAGCATCTGAAGCAGGCACTCAGCGGCCTCCAACCCCCGCTCATACCCATCGATGTGAGGATTGGTGTTGTTGGGGAAGGGGACAAGCGATTCAACTTCCCAATCGCTCATGATGCCGTGAAAGTCGTAGGTGCCAACCATGGGAATATCCCCCAGTGCCCGGCGTGCCTCCCGCACCAACTCGCCCTCGGCATCGGTATAAGGCGCCTCGGCGACCATCGCGCCATGAAGAGCGAAATAGGCACCGTCCAGCGGCCCCGCTTCCCGCAAGGCATCCACAATCATGCCCCGACAGCGCTGATACACATCGGCGCGGATAATGCCGCCGTGGGAAAAGCCTATCCCGACGGTGGGAATCAGTTCCACATCCGGGCGCTTTGCGCCTTCCACAAAACCGCCGATAAAACTCCGGGGATGCGCCTGTGCGAGCAACGCCTCTCCCCGCTGCACATGAACGGTGTCCATGGAGTCGTTCTGTTCCATAGCAAAAGTGTTGGTCTCATGTGATAAACCCGCGATTCCAATCCTCATGATCTCGATTTCCCTTCCACGCTTTATTCATCTCTCGGCATAAAATTCCAGAGAAAATCTGCGCTCTGACGAAGCGAGGCTTTGCGGCTTTCCAACGACTTTTCGTAGGCCCGGTCCTCAACTTCGATGCAAACACAACCCTCGTATCCGGTATCACTCAGTACGGAGAAAAACCGCCCCCAATTGATTTCGCCCAGACCGGGTAATTTCGGCGTGTGATATTCCAGCGGAGTCGCCAGAATCCCAACCGAATCCAGCTTTTCGCGATCAATCCTCACGTCCTTGGCGTGAACGTGGAAGATTCGATCCGCGAACTCCCACATCGGTTTGATATAGTCCATCTGCTGCCAGACCATGTGTGACGGGTCATAGTTCAGACCGAAATTCTCGCTGGGGATGTCTTCAAACATCCGTCGCCAAATCGCAGGGGAGTGAGCCAAATTCTTGCCGCCCGGCCATTCGTCGTTTGTGAAAAGCATCGGACAGTTTTCGATACCGATGCGGACGTTGTGGTCTTCCGCGAATTGAACCAGTGGCCTCCATACCGTTAAAAACTGCGGCCAGTTGTCGTCTATTGACTTCGTCCAGTCCCGACCGATAAACGTATTGACCTCCCGAACCCCTAATAGCTCAGCGGAAGCAATCACTTTTTTGAGGTGATTGATGTAGACCTGCCGCTCCTCCGGATCGGGCGCGAGCGGATTGGGGTAATATCCCAGACCGCTAATTGTGACCCCATGCGACGTCATGACATCATTGACCTGCTCGGCGTCTTCCTTGCTGAAATTCGCCACATCAATATGAGTCACGCCCGCGTAGCGTCGTTCGGCCCTTCCCTTCGGCCAGCACATCAATTCCACGCAAGAAAAGCGGTGAGATGCGGCGAACGTGACAACCTCCTCCAGAGCGAGATCTGGCAAAATTGCACTGGCAAACCCAAGTTTCATGTGCGCTCCCTTCTATGCCTTGCTGAGTCATGGGGAATTGAATATTTTCTATTGACGATCCTCTCAGCCGAGGACTTTGTATTGACTGCACACGCAGCTTGAATGAATCTTCAATTTTCAATCTTCAATCTTCAATTTCTTTGTCATTTTACTCCAATCGTCGATAGATTAACTCCTCGCCGACAAACCCTTCGCGCCAGATGTTATCGCACGCCTTCGCCATCTCCTCCAGATTCTCCGTGACCGTGGCATAGCGGCTGCCGGGCACAGGCCCAGTCGCAGGCGAAAAGAGAAAGTTGTCTCGATCGTAGAAAATCGCGAGATCCACCATCCCCACGCGGTTTGCTACCTCGCGCACGTCTGGCCGGGTAATGATGCCGGGTGGAAAATAGAAATAGAGCAAATCACCGGGGATCGGCAGGATGGTTGGATTTTCAAGGCCGGGCTCGTTTTCGGCAAAGGGGGGAACGAGCGTGTAAACCTCGTTGCTCGCATACTTGGCGTGATAGGCATCGCTTCCGAGCGGTAACGCTCGCCATACCGCCTCGCAGGTTTTCGGCGCGAGGTCGTCGAGCAATTGCGCAACGCAACTCACACCGCGTTTTTTGAGTGTGACTTCAATGTATCGTGCCATCTTCTCCTCGATTTCTTGATATATACCAAATTCGCCATAGACATTAGACGCTGCGTAATGACTACACGACTGTCATCAATCGTCCCAAATTCGACTGAGGGGTTGAGCGCCCCGTGAGCCGTAGCGCCTCCCACATGGTGACTTGATTCGCTGTCAACACCAGTTTGCCCACCTCCGCTTCAAGCTCCGATAAGAAATCAACGGTGTGTAGCGCCGTATCGGGAATCAACACCGCTTCAGCCTCGGGATGGTCATTCGCACGCGCAAAGTGCAATACTGCTTCGCGCCCGACCTCCCCAACCTCGCCTCCCGTCCAGATGCCCATGCAATCCAGGTGCACCACTTTAACGCCACCTTCAACCAGAAAGGCACAAAAGGCGTTCGCCAGTTCTTCGGGATACGTTGCAGCCACAGCGACATGGGTGAGGCCAAGCGCGTGGATGGCACTGAGAAACGCAAGCGATGTGCTTGACGCCGGCACCCCCAGCCCGTCAGCGATGTCCTGTGCTTGACGCCGTGCCCCCTCCACGCCAAATACAAAGCTGCCGCTCGTACATGCCCACATACAGACCGCGACGTTGTGAGCCCGTAACGCTTCAACACCGGCCGAAAGGTATTCCCGACTTCCAGTTTGTAGGCATTCCTCGATCTGATGTAAATTCGGACTATCGGTATGAACGATGCGGACTTCAACCGGTGGAGCAAGCGCGGCAGCCAGTCGGGGATAGTCGTCCTCAGCCGCATGAAGCGGGTAAAGCATACCAACGCGCAGGCGTTCTTCCATGTCATTTCCCTCCGTCAACTGATGGATTTTTCGTTCATTGATCTCCCGTTGCTGTGGGGTTCAACGTCCTCCAATTGCTTGGGGTTATGTTATCACAAATTTGAGCAGAGATCTATCAAAAAACTCAACGGCTAATTCTGAGGTTGTCGCAATATACCACACACGACTTGGTAGGTTATCGCCGATATGGGTTGATATATTGTTCATGAGTTCAAGCCAATGATGAGAATTTACGTTGAATAACAAAAGTTGTGATGCGTATTTATAATTGCAATAGTATCTATTTTAGTATATACTTTTAAGTACTCAGAGAAGGACAGTCGATTATGAAAAAAAGCGATAAACTGATGACCCTCAAAATCAACTCGGAGCTGCATTCATGGTTCAAGGATTATGCAGAAAGGCAAAATACCAATATGAGTCAGATCATTAAGGCGCATCTGGAATCACTTAGGCGTAAGGATATGCGGCGTCAACGCAAGGCAGAACAAGAGACAATTAGATGAAGGAGGTCACCATTGACTTGGAAAGGAAAATTCTGGGCAAAATACAATAGAAAACATTGGAGAATACTTTGGCTCTGCTTAATTACCATTTACTTGATGCCCATCCAGATAAATGCAATTGTCGATGAACACGCAACTGTTTCTGAAGAGCGTTCAAGAGCGCGAGAACTCGGCATCAAGATTGGTATCTACAAGCCGGGTAAATATAACGCAATCACCGATGTAGCAGGAGTCAAGGTTGGCCACGTTACACTCCACTACGGAGATAGTGTGCGGACTGGCGTCACTGCCGTCATTCCTCGTGATGACATTTGGGTCAATAAGCTCTTTGCGGCAGGTTACATCATCAACGGAAATGGTGAAGCGACAGGCCTCGCCTGGACTAACGAGGCGGGGTGGATTGAGTCTCCAATTATGCTGACAAATACGCTCAGCGTTGGAGCGGTCCATGACGGCGTTGTGCGCTATATGATCGAACGTTATCCAGATAACCACATCATTCTTCCAATCGTCGCGGAGTGTTATGATGGTGGACTTAATGACATCAGCGGGCTTCATGTCACTGCAC
>JAPUIP010000566.1 GCA_027296925.1 Candidatus Poribacteria bacterium
GTACTCAGTATAAAGACACCGGGCTCATGTTAAAACTGGAGTGCAAAGGTATGAAAGATGTGGTAAACTTATCATCGTTTATTGACTTGATGATGGGAGTTTTTTCACTTGCAGTCTTTTTGAGATTGGTCCCCCGGCGATCTCGGATCTCCCCTCCTTACGAAGGAGATCCCCTATTTTCTGAGAAAGCTCAGGAGGGGCCGGGGGAGGTTGCTCGCCTCTTCCCGCTACGGTTCGTGGCGTTCACAAGAAATTCGTCGCCGGTTTTTATGCCATTCCGCTGGGGTGCATCCCCGGTACGACTTTGAATGCGAAAGGAGCGCGCATTGAAGATTACACAGATTGAAACCATCAGAGTGAAAGCCCAGCCGCACAACATCTGGGTGCATGTCCACACCGACAGCGGCATCGTCGGCCTGGGGGAGACCTTCTACGCACCGTCGGTGGTTCAGGCGGCGATTCACGACTTCTTCGGCCCGCTGCTGATTGGCCGAGATCCGTTTGAGATCGAGCGGCACTGGGAGGCGATGTTCCGCCTCTCCGACCATGCCGGATACGGTGGTGCAGAGATGCGGGCGATTTCGGCGCTCGACATCGCGTTGTGGGACATAAAGGGTCAATCCGCCGGCTTGCCGGTGTACGAACTTCTCGGCGGTGCGGTTCGTAAGCGTATTCGGGTTTATGCCACCGGTATGCCCTACGAAGGAGCAGGCGAATTGGCGAAGCAGCTTCTCGACGAAGGCATCACCGCGATTAAGGGCGGGCCAACAATCCCGTTGGCGATTGCCAGCGACGGGCAGTTTCTGTCGCCCAAAGACCTTGACCGGGCGCTCAAACCGATCCGTGAGATCCGCGATACGGTCGGTATGGAGATGCAAATCGCCAACGACGGCCACGGCAAATGGACCCTGCCGGTTGCGATCCGGATTGCGCAGGCGATGGAGCCGTATGACATGATGTGGCAGGAGGATCTGATGCCACTGCTCAACCCGGAAGCTCTCCTGCGGCTCCAGGAAGCCACGAGGGCTCCCGTCTGTATTTCCGAGCGTCTGCTCAGCCGGTGGCAGCTTCGGCTGTTCATCGAAAACGGCTCGGCTCGCATCGTCATGCCGGACCTGATCTGGACCGGTGGGGTTTCGGAGACGCACAAAGTGGGCATCCTGGCGTCGGCGCATCAAGTGCCGTTCGCTCCGCACGACGCCACCGGGCCGGTGAACATCTTCGCGTGCGCCCACATCTGCATGAGCTCGGCGAACGCGATGATGCAAGAGCATGTACCGGGTTTCTACAAGGGTTGGTACAATGAATTCGTCGATCCGAACCTTGACATCCGCGACGGCTTCTTGCATGCACCGCAACGTCCGGGAATCGGTACACGCCTCAAACCTGAGGTGCGCGACAGATCCGATGCCATCGTCGCCGTGAGCGACGAGCCGGGGGTGAGTGCCATTGACCACTGGGGGCCAACACCTGTGCGCAGCGAGGAGACGGAGGCGGAAGTCCAGCGATTGCACAAGGAGCGGGTTCCTCAGTGAGATCCTTCAGCGATGTACCCTTGAAAAGGTTTTGAACCTTTTCAAGATTGGGTTACAGATACCTGTAGGGTGGGGCCTTGCCCCACCGAATTCGACACCACATCATGGTGAGGCAGAGCCCCACCCTACGATGGGTTTTTCAGTGCACCTATGCGCCCCTGAACCCGCGAGGGGAGAGGGTTTTCCGCCTTAAGTTGATCTCTATGGGTACTTCAGCGACGCCATCGCACGAAATTCCTTGGATGCACTGATTTTTGACATGAGCCAATTAAGGAGAGTCAACCATGAATATCAGAACCAATAAATTGAAGCAGAAACTCAAGGCTCGCGAGTTGGTGTTTAGCGGCAGTGTACGTCTGCCCGAACCGGGACTCGTCGAGGTGATGGGCTATGCCGGGGTCGATTACGTCCTGATCGACGCGGAACACGGCTCCATCGGCTGGACGGAGATGGAGCGGATGATCCTCGGCGCATACGCTGCGGATGTCACGCCGATCGTCCGTATCCACGAAAACAACGAGGCGATGATCATGCGTGCGCTTGACATCGGTGCGATGGGGGTGCTTGTGCCACATTGCCGAAATGCCGCCGATGCCCAACGGGTGGTGGACGGTGCGCTCTACCCGCCGCAGGGCAAACGCGGCGTTGGTCCAAGTCGTGGTATCAAGTTTGGCGCGGTACCGGTGGCAGATTACTATGCTGGCATCAACAATGAGATTTCTGTCTCTGTGATGATTGAGGATGCGGAAGCGATTGACAGCATCGATGAAATTGTAGAAGTTGACGGCATTGATGTCCTGAATGTGGGGACAAGTGATCTCGCCGCCTCCTTGGGTGTGCCGGGACAGCCATTGCACGCAAAAGTTGCCGAAGCGTCTGAAAAGGTACTTGTCGCAGCCAACCGGAAGGGCATTGCTGTCGGGTACCCAACGCGCAGCATAGAAGATGGACTTCAAGCGATAAAACGGGGGTTCCGCGTTTTATCTTGTGGTAACGCGGGGCCGCTTCTGTTTCAAGCCGTCCAGGGATATCTGGAGGCATTGCGAAGCGGAAGTTAACTTCTCCAATTGCTTAGCTCCATTTCATGGGGGTACAGCTGACAGTGTTGAAGGATCATAAATGATCCTGGTCGTGTCTGAATCCACATCGATACTCTTATACGTTTGGTGTGAATTGTTACTCCCCCCAGCCTACAATTTTCCGAGAATAGAGAACCCGAATGACAAGCGCATCAACATCACATCTCACCCCCAAAGATCTGATTCTTGGACCTGAACTCACAACAGATCGGATGGATGGGATTCTCGAACGGTACGGTTTTCGGGACCTTCGCCGGGCAGCGCGTAACCTGCAAAACCTGGCAGGCATATCACCGTATCGCCAGGCGTTTGCCGAAATTGTGGGGCACCTCCTGAAGGCAGCCGCGGACTCGCCGGATGCAGATGCCATGTTGAATAACTTCGATCGTTTTGTTGGCACGGCATTCGATCGCGTCTGGCTGTATCATCTGCTCAATGACGCCCCTTTTCTCCTTCGCATCCTATCGACCTGTTTTGGATCGAGCACCTATTTCTCCGATGTGTTGGTGCGCAATCCTGAATATTTTTACGAACTGATCGACGCCAGCGTGATGAGCGACCCAAAAGATCGCGAAGAGATGTATCGTGAATTGTCGCAATCGGTGCACTTGTTTAATTTGCCCGAACAGAAATTGAATGCGATCCGTGGCTACAAGCGCAAGGAGAGTTTGCGAATTGGTTTGCGAGATCTGCTTGGCGACGCCGACTTGGAAACGACAACGCTGGAGTTAACAAATCTCGCCGAGGTGACATTGCAGCACTGCTATGAAATCGGTACGGCGGAACTCGCAGAAAAGTTGGGAACCCCGTTGGGGGAACTGCCGAACGGTGAAAAGGTGCCGAGCACTTTTGTGATCATAGCGATGGGCAAATTCGGAGGCTATGAGCTCAATTTCAGCTCGGACATCGATGTGATGTTCGTCTACTCGCACGACGGTGAAACGGATCAAGGGATGGAGAATCGCCAATACTTTGCCAAACTTAGCGAGTTCATTATCAACGGGATGAGCGAAGTCACCCGTGCGGGTTACGTTTTCCGCGTGGATGTCCGCCTACGCCCTGAGAGCAGTGTGGGCGTCATTGTCCGTTCCATCGACAGCTACGAGGCTTACTATGAAGGGTGGGGCGAGATCTGGGAACGCCAGGCGTTGATTAAAGCGCGTCCCGTTGCAGGAGATCTGAAATTGGGTGCGCAATTTATCCGGACCATCCAGCCCTTCGTCTATCAACGCTATCTCAACGAATTTTCAATCACTGAGATCAAGTTAGACGTGCGCCAGACAAAAGCGCGGATCGAGCGTCGCCTGCGCGAACAGGGCGATGATGTGATAACGCACGTCAAGCTTGGCATCGGTGGAATTCGCGACATTGAGTTTACCATACAATGCCTGCAATTGATTCACGGCGGCCCCACCCCGGCACTGCGCAATCGCAATTCGCTGGAAACCATAGACCTGCTCCACCGGCACGGAATGTTGACCCAGGCGGATCGGGATGCCCTGACGGAAGCCTACCGTTTTCTGCGGACAGTTGAGCATCGCATCCAGATGGAGGCAGACCAGCAGCGGTATTCCCTCCCCGCAAAGGAGTCGGAACTCATTAAGCTAGCTCGGCGCACAGGCTACCGAGACACAGCCGAAAGCTCAGCACTCGAAGCGTTCCAGGAAGACTACGCACGGCATACCAGCATAGTGCGTTCGATCTTTGAAGAAGTTTTGGCGACCCCCGTTTCAGAAGGTGAGGTTGATATTGCATTACTGCTGACAACAACAGAAACCACCGTGATACGCGAAATCCTCAGTCCATTCGGATTTGCGGATGGTCGTGAAGCCCATCGGCAATTGAAGTTGATGGCGGAGGGAGCTGAAGGCGTGCGGTTCTCTCCCCATGTCCGCCGGCTATTCGTCGATCTCGCGCCAACGCTGTTGCGCTTTTTGAGTGAATCCCCTGACCCCGATATGGCGCTTCGCTACATCGAGGATTTTACGAGCAAGGTCGGTGCCCGCACTTCGTACTACACCATGTTTCAAGAGCGACCCGCCATCCTCGAACTCCTGACCCGGCTGTGTGGCACAAGTCGTTTTTTGGCTGAATTGCTGATCGCGCACCCGGAAGCCTTCGATGTGCTGACGGTGCCAGCGGTCGTGGATACGCCAAAAACTTTACTTGAGAAGCAGACAGAAGCGTTGCAGATTATTGCTGATGTTGCGGTGGACCGGATTTTTAAGACGCTAGGGCAGTATAAAAATACCGAGGTTCTGCGAATTGGTATGCGAAATATCCTCGGACAGGCAGATCTGTGGACAACGACCGCTGAGCTTTCAGACCTTGCAGAGGCAACGTTACAAGCCATGTGTTCCCATATCAACAAGCGATTTCAAGCCGCGCACGGCATTCCGCTGGACGACGCTGGAAATGAAGTCGCATTTGCCGTGATCGGCATGGGCAAGTTTGGCGGGCGGGAACTGAATTTCAGTTCCGATCTGGATCTGATCTACGTCTATTCCGCTGAAGGCAAAACGGCTACGGGAATGTCCAACGCGGACTACTTCAGCAGGCTCGGCTTAGAATTGGTCAATCGGCTGAAGGGAGATACAGGTGGGGCAATCTATGAACTCGATCTGCGCCTTCGTCCGTTCGGCACTGGCGGGGCGATCGCGCTGTCACTGGCGGGATACCAGAATTATTACGAAAAACAGGCGGAGACGTGGGAGCGTCAGGCGTTAATCCGCGCCCGTCCTGTTGCCGGAGATGCTGAACTTGGGGAAAGATTCCTCCAACTTGCTCATGCCTTCGCCTACAGTCAACCACTGACTGCCGAGCAGGTCGCTCAGATTGTGCATAACCGGCAGCGCAAAGAGGCACAAGCACTCCGTAGCCCTTCGACCTCGCGCCGCCGAAGAGGCAGAAGGCGGCAAAGGCTGGACGTGAAGTCTGGATATGGAGGGCTCGTCGATATTGAATTTGCTGTCCAGGCGCTCCAGTTGATTTACGGCACAGATCAGCCACAGGTGCGTGTGCAGAATACCGTTGAGGCCATCACCCACTTGCACGGGATTGAGGCATTGACGAAAGATCAGCAGCAACAGCTTATCGAGGCGTATGAATTTCTCAGAGGCGTGGAAAACAGCCTGCGAATTGTTCATAATCGCCCGCTGCACGCCCTGCCGGACAAAGCCGCGGAGTTGGAGCAACTCGCCAAGCGGCTTGGCTACACGGATGAGGGTGGGCGGGCATTAGACCAGTTTTTGAATGCCTATCAGGCGTGCACGGAAAGCACACGAGCGCTGTTTAATCAGTTGTTAAATTCGCGGGGGCACGGCTAAATTGCTTTGTTGAGTCGCAGCGCAAATCACTAAGAACGAAATATGGAGGCTTCACATTAATGAAACAGATTATCCGCACGCTGCGTGATATGAACATTCAGTTAATCGGGAGACAATGGCGTCGGCACCTGTCGCAGTGGCTTGATCGCCATGAGGCACCTGAGTCAGTCATCAT
>JAPUIP010000567.1 GCA_027296925.1 Candidatus Poribacteria bacterium
CGATAACTCCACATTTGAATCACTCTATAACTTTCCCAGTGCCTTGCGTCAGTCAACAGAAAGCGCGACGTGCGATCCTTTACCCGACAAGGGGGAAAGTGCCGTGAGGCACCTACCTATCCTAATTTAAGAGGAAAAGCAGGCGGCGAAGGTCACAAAATCTGTCGCTTGACAAGGTTTTCAAAAATTCCTTGTTGATTCACAAGTTCATCATACGTCCCACTTTGGACGACTTTTCCACTGTCAAAGACATAGATTCGATCGGCGTTACGGATTGTGCTAAGCCGGTGTGCAATAACAATTCGAGTCGCGCGTAGGTTTTCCAGACTTTTGCTGACAACCTCCTGAGTCCTGTTATCAAGTGCACTGGTGGCTTCATCGAACAAAAGAATCCTCGGTTTTTTGACAATCGCTCTGGCAATCATCAACCGCTGCCGTTGGCCGCCCGAAAAAGTCCCCCCACCTTCGCTGATAACCGTGTGCATACCCATCGGCATCCGTTTGATGTCCTCGTCGAGTCCCACCAGACGTGCGGCTTCCCAAGCATCATCAAGCGTTAATTCGGACGACCCGACGATATTGGTGAAAAAATCGCCGGGTATCAATTTCCCATTCTGTAAAACGACCCCAATTTGGTTACGAACGGCTTGGCTGTCGAGTTTGGCAGCATCCATCCCATCGTAGTAAATCGAGCCGGTCTCCGGTGTCTCAAACCCCAACAGAAGCCGAAAGAGAGTCGATTTTCCTGAGCCAGAGGGGCCGACAATTGCGACGAATTCACCGGGGTTTATCGACAAGGACACATCATCAAGAGCCAGCGGGACATCCGGTTTGTAGCGAAAGGAGGCGTGGTTGAGCTCGAGCTTCCCTGAAAGTTCCCCCGGATCGGCTTGGGCGGCGTCCGCTTCGGGGAGTGCAGAAAAAATTGGCTTTGCGCGTTGAAAAATCGGTGCGATCTCTAAGGTGGCAATAAAGGCGGAACTCATTGCCAGTGCGGCGAATAGGAACTGACCAAATGCAGCATTGAAGGCGAGGAAAATTCCTGTGGAAAGGGTAACGTTGGCAGAAAACGCGATCACGGAGAAGAAGACCACTGATGTGACAATCGGCAGGGCGGCATTGAAGACGGTGAGACCATTTTCGACGGTTCGTGCTTTGAGTGCAAGATGCTTTTGCTGGGAAAATTCTTTCGCCCAAACGGCGAAGGCACGAATCTCTGCGCCTGCAACCCGGAGTTTGGAGATGCCAGTGATGAACTGCAAAACCGTACCGGAGATTCTCCCCTGAACATCGTAAAGGATTCTTTGATAACGGAGTTGGAAATAGCTCGCCAAGATTGTGGCGAAAAGAGTAATTCCGACCAAGACGGTCGCGACGAGAGCTAACCGAAGGTCGTAGTAAAAAAGTAAGCCAAAACTGAAAATCGAAAAGACGCCGCCGAGGATCGACGACAACGTCGCCCCCGTCAATATCTGGCGAATCGTGTGAATTCCCATCCCCCGGTTTGCCAAGTCGCCTGCTGTATAATCTCGAAAGAAGGACGCTGGTAGGCTCAGAAGTCGAATCCAAACGGCGGCTTGAATCGAGGAATCCATCTTTCCCTCAACCCGCAATGTGGCAATGCTTTGGGTGACCTGAAACAGTGCCGTGGCGAAAGCACTAGCAAGCAGGGCGAGCGTCAGTTGCAAGAGTTGGTTGCGTTGACCGCCGGGGATGGTGGTATCGAATAAAATTCCGGTCAAAATCGGCGTGATGGTTCCCAGAATGCCCGCACCAATGCCCATGAGGATAATTGTGAAAAGATCGGCTTTACAGGATTGCACACCAAATTTGAGCAGGTCGAATGCAGCGAGAGCGCGGTCGGGGAAGGGTGGGTAAAAGGTGTAGGCAAAGGGTGCTAGTGAAGCCGCGACTTCGGGAGTCACAGGGGTTCGCGTTCGTTTGACCGGGTCGCACAGTTCATAGCTTCGGGGGGAGGTCGGTAGGAGTGCCACGGGTTGTGTTTCTGCCTCGATGTAGGCGAGTAAGGGACCGTTATCCGTGCGCCACCAATCCTCTTTGAGAATGGTTCGCCGTAAGCGGAATCTGGATACTTTGGCGATATTCGCTAAAGCGTCTCTCTGCTTGTGCCCCTTTCTTGAATCCGGATGCGGCTTGACGGTAATCCCAAGTGCATTCCCAACGAGTTGGCTAGCAGCGAGTAGCGCATCCTCCTCGGCAGGGATTCGCACTCTCGACCGCCCCGTTTCGAGGACGGATGCCAGTTGGGAGACCGCATTCTCAAAGACCGAGCGATCGGAATCTGCCTTATCCTGCAAGCGTTGATGTTCCGCTTTCGTTGCCTGTTCTGTGTCCGAAATTGCCCAATCGAGAACTAGCCTATGAAACCTCTCAAGCCCCGTCCACGAGGAATCTTGATTCATGAAAGCCTCTGTCTCAACAGAAGAAAGCTTACTTTCATTGACCGATTCAAGCCATGTCTGCGCTGATATTGGAATGAACCCATCTTCGGCCGACAAAGGTAATTCCTCACGACCCATGAACCGTGAGCTTCCCTCGATGTGCTTGACCCAGAGGATGTCCTCATTTACAATCGCATTTACACCCGCTGCCAGCACAGTTTCTTTGTTCGGTTCTAACTGTTCGTACTGTTTGGGCGGAATATCCCGCGCTATCCCGGAGGAGAGTCCAGCAACCCATTTGTCAATTAAAGTAGCTACCTCCGCTCGGAGTCGTGACCGAGGGACCTTTAGCAGGTGAGTCCCCATCATCCCAACGGCTAAAAGACGCATCCCATTTTCCGACGCATCAGATTCCATGCCGAATAAAGCCTCATTCGGTTCTGCTCGAAAGAGATGGCGACGTTTTCCGCTCTGAACCTCGACCGCGAAAATATCGACCTTCCCCGACTGAACGAACCAAATGTCATTGCTATCATCAAGAAAGAAGGGGGTGTTACCTTCCGCTTCTATCAAGATTCCTTCGTTTTCAAGAATATATGGCAACATGTGAGAATCTCATCATTCGGCAGCGATAAGCTCGTTATAGGGGCCATCGATATCGCGCAATTCTTCATGCGTCCCACGTTGGACCACTTTCCCCTGTTCTAATACGATAATCTCATCGCAATCACGGATGGTACTCAAGCGGTGCGCGACGATAAGGCTTGTACAGCCGCGACGCCTGAGATTGTCATCGATCTGCTTTTCGGTGACCGCATCGAGTCCGCTGGTTGCTTCATCAAGCACGAGTATAGTGGGATTGCCGACCAACGCTCTAGCAATTTCCAAACGTTGACGTTGCCCACCACTGAAATTGCGTCCACCCTCCTCGACAATACTGTCGTACCCGCCTTGCCGAGCAGCGATTTCTTCGTGGATACAAGCGTCTTTTGCCGCCTCGATGATGTTCGTTTCCGGTATGGTTGAATCCCACAGCGTCAGGTTTTCTCTCACCGTGCCTTCAAACATAAAAATCTCCTGATCAACCATCGCAAGGGAATTGTTGACTATGTTTCGGGGGAGGGTCTCACGCGGCTTTTTATCAAGAAGGATTTCGCCTTCCCACGCTTCATAAAGCCCGCAGACGATCTTTGCAATCGTCGATTTCCCACTACCAGTTGCCCCGACCAATGCCACACGGCTACCCGGCGCCAACGTCAGATTAAAGTTCTCGACAAGTGGCTTGTCAAGGCGGCTGTAACCGAAGGTAATATTTTTCAATTCTAAGTGTCCATCCAGCTTGACCGCTGTATCTCCCGTGCCCTCATTCACCAGTTGTTTATCTGTATGGTACCGCAGAACATCATCGAGTCGATTCATGTCACCTTCGGCGTCTTGGA
>JAPUIP010000568.1 GCA_027296925.1 Candidatus Poribacteria bacterium
CTGGCAGATCGAGCTGTTCTTCAAATGGATCAAGCAGAACTTGAGGGTCAAGGCTTTCTACGGGCTCAGCGAGAACGCTGTGAAGACCCAAATCTGGATCGCGGCATGCGTTTATCTCATGGTGGCCATTCTCAATAAGACCTTTGGAATCGGGCAAAGCATGAGCCGAATATTGCAAGTCATCAGCGTAAACGTATTCTCTAAAGACCCTATCCATCAGCTACTTATGAAAAATGATACAAGAGATTGGAACAATGATAATCCTAACCAGTTGATATTCAATGGCTTTTAACTGGACACTAGTGAATCGGGCCATATGAAAAAGCCGTGTCAGGGTGCATAGTTCAGACAACAAGCAAAGATCGGCGCCGGTTTGATTGCTGAAGATTGTGCGACAAGGCGAAGAGCATGGGGTCATCCCTCCTCCTTTATAACCCCCACCTCGGCGGCTGCGCCGCTAAAAAGCAATTTCCTATCAGTAAGAGTAAATCCTTTCGCCATTGCCTCGGGCGTATAACGCTCAATTTTGATTCGTGGCATCAGATCCGGCCGATTAGGCAGTGGCCGAGTTGTTAAGGAAAGAGGCTGGTCAAAAGTGGTCTGTCCTGAGGCATCAGAAATGTGGACAGTCACGGTGTATCTTTTGTCCGCTCGCATACCTACAACCGGCAAGCCATTGATCGGATTTTTTTCGGGTCCGTATTCGATTTCAAATCTGTGACCTTCTGTGGAACCAATGATCTTCGTATGAACGGTTCCCGAAGCTTTAAAACTCAACACGCCTGCCAGTGGAGCCGCAGGATTTGGGTTTGATAGAAGCTCCGGTGTGCTTCTGAAAACTGGCGCCGACCAAAGTGAACTTGCCAGAAAACAATAAAAGGGAATGAGGCAGGAGAGTTTAGTAACTGTCATCTTTGAGAAATTGATTGGCGATTGTTATTGGGTTCCAAATCGCAGTCGAGATTTTCCAGAAATCTGAATTACTAGATGTGACCACTATGATTAACCAGCGTTGGGGGTTCCTTGGGCTAAATCATCCTTTTCACAGATGTGCGCGGCGAGGCTTGCCACCGTCGGATAGTCGAACAGATCTCGCAGTGATAGTGGCCCACCTATCAGGCCTTGTAGTCGATTGTTCGCTTTCATCATCAGCAAGGAATGTGCCCCAAGTTCAAAGAAATTATCTCCAATGTCTATTCGTACCAATTTCAGGAGGTCCTGGAAGACTTGAGCGATAATCTGCTCTAACGCATTCGTTGGTTCCGCGGAGGGTTTATCTGGTACGGCGGAGTTTTCGGTCGTCTCAGGCACCGGAAGGGCTTTGCGATCAACCTTTCCGTTGGGTGTCAGCGGGAAGGTGTCCAAAAACACAAAGGCGCTGGGCACCATGTAGTACGGCAGTTCATCGCTGAGCATGGATTGCAGCTCTTTCAACTGTTCCGATCCTTCGGTGGTTATTGCAGGTACGCATACATAATCGGTCAATGGCTTGGTCTGCCAGTCTGCATTAACGGGCAAAATCCGGAAGCGTCCCGACGCCGCGTTCTGCGGTGTAAATTCAGCGTCGAAGCGGTCGATGTATTTCTCCGAAAAGGTCAGGTTAACCTCAAATTTAGAATTTAGACCATAGACGTGCTGAGGATTGAGCGCACCTTGCTGAACAACGGCAAGCGCAGCTCGCAGAGTCGAAACTTCACCTGTTGCGCCCGAGTCAAGTTGCTCCTGTGCCTTCACACTCTCAACCAGTCGCTTATTTAGGAGATCGGTCACCTGCACCGACCCTGACTCCTCTGAAAGGGCAGCGCGAAGCTGATCGACACTAGTGATCGCGCTGCCGTCAATTGTCCTGGCGCTTCGGTTGAATCGAACAGAATTGCCACCAGTTTTCCGCAGAACTACATCGTAGCGGTAGTCGTTCATTTCGTTACTGGCCGCTCCTCGTTTGAGCGTTACGCTTAGTCCCTTCAGGCCACGCTTCTTAACAAAAGCTTTGAAGTAGTCCGGGGCTATCAACAATTCGTTTTCAAGGCGGTCGCGGCGAGCCACCTGCTCTCTGAGTTTCGAAAGGCGCATGTTAGCCGGAACTTTCGACAGTTCCACTGATACATAGAAAGCGCCTGCGAGGTCGAGGTTACGAACATCGCCGACAAAAAGGAATCCGCCTGGTTTAAGTTTTTCAACTGCCGTGACCAGAACTTTTTCCAGGTAGTCGGCATTGGGGAAATACTGGGCAACCGAGTTGATCACCACAACGTCGTGCGAAGCTGAGGGGATAGCGCCGAGGTCATCGGCAGCTGTCTGAATGAGCTTAACTTGTTTGAGGCCCAATCGATCACAATCGGACTTGATCATAGCGAGGGCACTCGAAGAAAAATCCACTCCGGTATAGAGGTCGCATTCTGGGGCAAGACGGAGGAGCAAAAGACCCATACCGCAACCGATCTCCAGCAGACGTGCCGGCTTTAGCGCAGCGATGTTCTCGGTCGTTTCAAGGACCCACTCTTTCATTTCTTCTCCCGGAATGGGCATTCCCGTGTAACTGGAAATCCAACCGGCTATGTTGAAACTTGTATCCAAAGACTCTGCCGATCTGCCGCTGTCATCGTAAACCTGTTGCCAAATCTTTTTCCAGTCTTCGATTTGTGAAGCCGATACCGTTCCAGGGTCCGATTCATCAGTTCCGCGGTTGCGGAGATAGGCCACTAACTGGCGTTGACCCTGGTTATCTTCGCGAACGACAACAACGGCTTGCTCAATGCCCGGATGACGAGCAAGTGCGGTCTCAATCTCACCGAGCTCTATTCGGTGTCCATGCAGTTTTATCTGATGGTCGGAACGGCCCAAAAACTCGAGCCGACCGTCGAGTAGGTATCGCACAACATCACCGGTGCGGTACATTCGACCGTCGCCTCCGATTGTTTCGGGTACGAAGCGTTCTTGAGTCAGCTCCGGGCGTTCAAGGTATCCTCGCACTACGCCTGCGCCACCGATGTAGAGTTCGCCGGGAGCACCGAGCGGCACCGGGTTCATTCGCGCATCTAATATGTGCAGGCTTGTATTCGCAATCGGGGTGCCAATTGTTACATTTCTATCTTCACTGATATTGGCAACGGTTGACCAGACGGTCGTCTCCGTCGGGCCATACATATTGAGCAATCGACTCTTTTCAGGCAGTAGTTCCAGGAAGCGCTCCACCAAGGTCTCCGGAAGGGTTTCGCCGCCCACCATCACTGTACCGAGTTGGCGAATACACTGCTCGGCATCTGGTGATTCGATGAAAGCTTGTGCCAGCGACGGCGTGCATTGCATGTGCGTGACGCCACAGTGCTGGATCTGTGCTGGAATAGACCTTTCTCCGGCCTGTGTTTTCTTGGGCTGGGAGAGTTTGCGCAGACGGTTCAGGTGAGGCAGACTTGCTAGCGTCTCTTCGGTTGAAACACCGAAGTCGATAAGACAGCCAATCTCCGTCACTCCCGCGGCCTTCAATTCGTTGACCATCTGTAGACAGCTTTCCGGGCTACCAAAGAGGCCGCTCGTGCTGAAGTAGCGCTCGAAGGCATGATCCATTAGCACGTCAGACTCTTCTGGTGTGAGCTCGTCCAATTCCGCTTCGCCGCTTCCGTACTTGTTCCCCTGATGCTTCGAACCCTGGAAAGCAGGGAAGTACCACTTTGCCTTCTCCACGAGATCCGTTGCCGTTCGCAAATAGTTCTTGAAAGGCTCGCGCACAATTTCGCGTACCTTGTCACTGTCTTCACCGACGAAGGTATGTAACATCAGCGTTACTTTACCTTGCCCTGCATGTCCCGCCTTGTCCCACGCAGCGCGGTAGACAGAAATCTTATCCGCCAATTCGCTGATACTTTGGCCTAGCAGGTTTGTCAAAATATTGGCCCCCATCTCGCCCGCGGTTTCGAAAGTTTTGATATCACCGGCAGTTGTGATCCATATGGGCGGTTCTGCCTGAAATGGGGGTGGGAATATTTTTACGGATATCTTTTCACCTTTGCCATTCACAGTCTCGATGGCTTCCCCTCCCCAGAGTGCCTTGATAGTGTTGATGCCCTCAAACATGATTCGTTTGCGGTCCTCGTATTTTTCTGGATGAAGGGCAAAGTCATCCGGGTGCCAACCAGGTGCGAACGAGAGTCCCACTCGGCCACCGGAAAGATTATCCACGACAGCCCATTCTTCAGCCACTCGGATGGGGTGATGTAGAGGGAGGACGCAACTTCCTGCCCTGATCTGGACATTTTTTGTGACAGTTGCCAACGCTGCACCGGTAACCGCCGGGTTCGGAAAAATACCACCGAACTTGTGAAAGTGTCGCTCCGGAGTCCATACGCTGGAAAAACTGTTTTCGTCTGCAAATCGCGCGCTGTCCAACAACAGTTGGTAACGGTTTTTGGTCTCGTCGGATGCGTCCGAAGAAAAGAAAAACAAACCAAAGTCGATCGGTTGGTCGGCGCTGGTTTCACTGCGGGCCGATGAACGTTGAAGAGCCGCAGTGGTCAACTCATCTTGCAAGACAACTTTGAAACCTCGCCCAAGTGTCCAAAACAGTTCCAGCACTGAAATGTCGAAAGAGATGCTCGTGACGGCTAACCAAACACCTGGTTCTGTGCCGATGCGCTGATCCATGCCCGTGAAGAAGTTGGAAACGTTACGATGCTCCACCATGATCCCTTTGGGGCGCCCGGTAGAACCGGAGGTGAAGATAACGTATGCCAGATTGCTTGAAGTCACGCCAGTTTCGGGCGTGAAGTCTGAGCCGGTCTCGATTGACTCAACACAGATAACATAAGCTCCAAGAGGCGGCAGTTGCTCCTTGAGTTTCTCCTGTGTCAGTAAGACTTTTGCGGAGCAGTCCTCTAACATCATTGCGACACGCTCACTCGGATAGTCCGGATCCAAAGGGACATACGCGCCACCGGCTTTGAGAATTCCGAATAGGCCAGCCACCATGTCTATGGATCGCTCCATGTACAGCCCGACCAAAACGTCAGGCCCCACCCCCAGGGCACGTAGTTGAAACGCTATCGTATTGGCTTTAGCATTCAGTTGCGCGTAGCTGACTTCCTCCGCACGATGAATTACCGCGATTGCATCCGGGCTTTTGTCGCACTGACGCTCAAAAAAATGATGCATGCATGTACCTTCGTCGTAGTCCGACCTGGTTTCCGACTGTCTCGCAATCCACTCGCGCTCTTGCGTAGACTGAAGGGACAGATGTTTCAGCTGAGTTTCAGGATTTTTGGCAATCGTCTCAATCGCCACACGCAGACGGGCAAGCATTCCTTCGGCCAACCTTTCCTCGAGCTGAGCCGGATCCCAAACTAGCTTTAACTTTAGCTGTTGTTCAGCATAAGCAAAGAGCGTCACTGGGAAGTTGGTTTGTTCAATCCACTCGAAATGACAATGAGTTAGTCCTCTTGGCAGCCTATCCAATCGATCAAACCGGTCGGCGTTGAAAACGAGCGCGCTCTCAAAAAGCGCATCTCCGCTCGGTACTTCCGAGACCGATTGAATCTCTGCCAAGGCTGCGTGTTCGTGAGGACGAACTGCAACATCCGCTTGGCGAACCACGGTCAGCAATTGAGCCAGCGTTTGCTCACGGTTTAGTTGGATTCGATACGGGACGGTGTTAATGAACAAACCCACGCGTTTGTGAGAATCGGAAACCGTTGCTTGCCGGCCGGCACGTAAGACACCGAACACGACATCGTCAGTGCCGCTGGCGAAATCCGAGATGACCAGCGACCAGGCAGTTTGAACACAAGTATTGACAGTAACCCCAAGATCGGCAGCGACCTCCCTCAATTTACTGCTCATCTCCTGCGAGATTTCAATTCTACGTTCCTGAAAGAGGCGATCAGCTGGCGAATTCACTTTCGCCTCTTCAAGCGCCGGCCTGGTTAGCTCATTCAGTGCGGTGAAGCCCTTGAGTTGTTTCCGGAAGAAAGCTTGATCGCCGTTGCGCCTCTCAGATCGTGCTTCATGCCATTCAATGAACTCGGTGTAGGGTGGTGGGGCTTCCAGTGAGACCGCATTGCCGGAAAGTAGATCTTCGTAGGCGGTGAAGACATCGCGCAACACAATGCGAAAAGAACCACCGTCAAGAAGGATGTGCGCAAAAGTCCAAACCAGTCGCAGCTCCGAATCGTTCAACTGAAAAAATTTCAGCCTGGAAAGTGGCGCCTGAGCTAGGTTGAAACCTCTCCGCCGGTCGGCTAGCAAGTAGGTTGCGATGTGCTCTTGCTGCACATCCGCTGGCAACGAGCTAATATTTTCTTCTTCGCTTCGCAACTCGACCTTACTCAGGATTTCTTGCCGAGGGTCAGCGCTGTCCTCCCACCGAAAACGTGTTCGTAAGGTTGGGTGAACCTTGGTCACAGCATGCCACGCCTGGAGAAAGGTCTTGGTATGGAATGTCCCTTCAAAACTAGCCACAAGCTGTTGAATATCGACTCCACTCTGAGGCTGTTGAACGTTGTGAAACAGCATGCCCTGCTGCAAGGGGGTCAACGGAAATGCATCTTCAACAGTTGCGCCTATCATGATTCATTCACGAGCAATTCCGAGTTTGAAAGACGGCTGCGCTGCTTGTCGCCACTGGCAATACCGCGCTATTATTCTGCTGAGCCGAATGAATCATTATGGAAGTAGGATCTGGTTTCTTAGGCAATGAAGTCAACGATCTTAGGGCCGATCTCTCTACTCCTAGATTTGAGTTTGGATGCAGTCCACTTTCTGACAGGAATAATCCAAGCTTGATTGTTTACTAAGTCGATGTAAAACCCCCACCTCGGCGGCTGCGCCGCTATACCGAAACGAAGTGACATCGAAGATCTTCAGTGGGGTCTACAGCAATTCAAGGAAGGTCGCATTAAGCCGCTTATCGATCAAACGCTACCTTTAAGTCGAGCAAGCGAGGCACACAAACTCATAGCAAAAAACAAAGTTCAGGGTAACATCGTTTTATTGCCTTGGGCATAATATAGATTAGAAGTATAAATTAAAAAGTAGGATACCATGATAAAACAAAACTCACAAAATCCAAAAGTCATCCTGGTCACCGGTAGTAGTACTGGTTTTGGCCGGTTGACGGTTGAAACATTAGCCCGAGAAGGGCATACGGTTTATGCTTCTATGCGTGACGCAAATGGCAAAATGCTGCTGTTCGCAAAGAGTTGCAGCAACTTGCAAAAGATGAAAACCTGAATCTCGCTGTCATTGAACTTGATGTGACGGATGACATTTCGGTCGAAAAGGCTGTTTCTAAGATCATCAAGAGTGTCGGTCGAATTGACGTGCTGGTGGACAACGCGGGCGTTATGAATATTGGCGTAACTGAGGGGTTCACACTAGAGCAGGTGAAGCGGCAGTTTGATGTCAACTTCTACGCTTCGGTTCGGACCAACCGCGCCGTCTTGCCACACATGCGCAAACAAGGAAATGGCTTGTTGATTCAATTAAGCTCGATAGCCGGACGTGTTGTGCTTCCCTTTTTTGGTATATACAACGCCAGCAAGTTTGCTGTCGAAGCGATGAGCGAGGCCTATCGTTACGATCTTGCTGGTTTGGGCATTGACTCGGTTATTGTTGAGCCCGGACCGTACGATTCGAATTTGTTTAATAGCATTCCTTGGCCACAAGACAAAGGGAGGCTTAAGGAATACGGAGAACTTGGTCGGGTATCTGAGAAAATGATTGCCAACTTTGCCGAGCTTGTAAAAAGCGATGGTGGGCGAGACCCACAGGAAGTCGCTGATGCGATTTCACATCTCATTGCAACACCGACCGGTGAGCGTCCGCTTAGAACTGTTGTCGGTATTGATTATGGTGTGACAGAATTAAATAAAAAAGCTGCTCCATTTCAGCGTGGTGTGCTGGAAGGTCTTAAGATGCAGCAAATGGAACAACCAGTAGCGCCTGCCTCCCGGCAGGCAGGTTAAATTCAGCCTTCAGCCTTCATCCTTTTTTAGTCCTCCAACAACGCATCAAACCGCGGATTCCCCCGCAGCCGGTCGAAGATGAACAAGCGGTCGAGCTCGCGGTTGAGGAAGATGGGGCCGTCGAGTTGGC
>JAPUIP010000569.1 GCA_027296925.1 Candidatus Poribacteria bacterium
GGCTGTGTTTATCAGTATAGCTTTTGCCCATCCGCTTCTTGCATGGAATCAACAGAATACGTATATGAAGATCATTGCCGGTGGAGCAATTACAAACGTACTATTTAATGTCTTGCTCATCCCCAAATTTGGGATTGTAGGGGCTTCAGTGTCAACTGTTCTTGCTGAAGTCGCTGTTTTTTCGGCAGCTTATTTTCAAATCCGAAAAATCGTACCCATAAGCGTATTCGGATACTTGACCAAGCCATTGTTTGCTTCTATTCTGATGTTGGGAATTGTTTCAGTATCACAGGTATATATCAAAAATCTATTCCTCTTAATGCCGTTGGCGGTGTGCTCATATTTTTTGGCCTTATTGGGAATAAACGGAATTAGCACCGCAGATCTAAAGAAATTGTATAGATCCGGATGATTGACGATTCTGCTTTGTTTGAAGAACAGAATTTCTTGTTTCAATGTGCTTGGCAAAGGGGCATTCGACCTCAACATCAAACCTTATCAAGAAGTGGGGAAAATGGAATGCGTCGTTACCTTTCTAAGGAGTCATGAGACAGTGGTCCAAAGCAGAAATCGATTTTACCGTTTACCCGAGCTTTTCAGTCGCGCATCACATGGATTTTCTGATGATTCATTAGGGAGGATCTAGCGTGGGAAAAGAAAGGATTTGTGCAGTCGTAGTCACATATAACCGAAAGAATCTTCTACGAGAATGTCTGGATGCGCTTATAACTCAAACCTATCTTCCTGATGTTATCCTGGTGGTGAATAATGCGAGCACTGACGGTACATCAACGATGGTCTGTTGTTCCTTGTATTTTACCACATTTCTACGACTCCTTGATATTAATTTGATCTGATACCTTACCCCTTGAGTCAATGGCACAAAGAAACACCTGTTTCCCAAATGAAATGACCAAATTATTTGCTATTCCTAAGCTACTAATGGAGCTAAGCCTTACTAACCTTCAGTGTCCTAACGTGCGTGAAGCGAGATTTTATCGGGGTTTGAGCTATGTATAACAGATGTTAAAAAAAAGCAGAATTCCCCGTTAACAGAGACGGGGTAAGGAAAATTCGATGCCAAAGCCGCTATCGAATCGGTCAGAGAAATAGAGTTCTCCCAACCGTAGCAGGGAGTAAAATCGATGTCCTTTCTCGAAATACCGCCGCTTGCCCCGGCGAATGCAACGCAATCCCTGGTCAGTGAGGAACAGATACGCAACGACCACCACTAATAACAGGCGGCTGATTCGCTCCGGCTTCTGGATTCGGGTCCGCTCGATGTCGAACCCTCGCCGTTTGAAGGCTGAAAACATCGTCTCCACGTAAAACCGTTTTTTGTACTCAAAAAGGGTCTTTGCATCAGCGGTTTCGTCGGTAGCGATATACCACGGGTCGTCCTTCCCCTCGACCGACCGCCAGCAGGCCAGATGGAACGGCCCGCGGCGTTTGCGGGTGATGTAGACGTTTGCAAAATATCTCCGTTCTCCCGCCTGCAACTGAAGGTCTTTCAGTTGGAACCCGCGGCGGTTGGCGCGTATCCACGTGTCGCATTTGAGTCGGAGTCGGAAATGCCAGCCGTGCCTTTTGCAAAAGTTCATCAGGGCGGTGGAAGCTTGTCCCGCCTGTGCCGCCTGTCGCGCCTGTGCCGCCTGTGCCGAGCTTCGAGGTAAGCTTCGAGGTAAGCGACCGAAGGAAGTGCCTGTGGTGCTTCGAGGAGCTTGCCCCGAACTTTGAGGGGGAGCTTCGAGGTGAACTTTGAGGGGCGGAATTCCCGGTCACCGAGGAGGACGACCGCGCAGCTCTTATCAATCAACGGCTCAATCGCGTTCAACAGGGGTGTCTGTTGCCGCAAACAGGTGCTCCCCTTGTTCGGTAGGACGTCCCAAACCAGTGGAAAGGTCCTGCCCCGGTAGGCGAGTCCGACGAACAGGAGCCAATGTTTGTTGTTGATGTCGGTTCGGTCAATGACCAGATAAATGGTCTGGTTGCGCAAACTCGCTAGCCAATTTTGTGCAATGGCTAGCGAGAGGAGGAATGGATCGAGTTTCGGATTCGTCAGCCATCGCCACAGCCGCTGAGTTCTTGACGGTCGCTTGGTGCCCCACGGGATTTTGGCAGCGATTCGCCCCAGACTGCCATCTTGAGCGAAGATGACCCCAATGACGAACCAAGTCATCACCTCGCTCAAAGCCTCGGATAAATTGAACCATTGCCTTATCGAACCAATGGTGTTATGATAGAGTCGAAATTTTTCTTTCAACGGAAGCTCCTTTCATTTCAAAAATCAATCCGGAAGTTAGACTCCCTATTGGAGCGATCGTTGAATTTTATTGATTCTGGCAATTGAGGCGGTTGTCCCCCCGTTGATACTCATTAGGGTCTGTTATCGGGCGGAAACTGCAATTTTTAACACCTGTTATATCTGGGTCAAAGTCCGATGAAATCTCGCTTTTCGTTCCTTCACGCAGTGAAGGTTAGTAAGTATGAAGCCTATCAGATTCATACTGAAATTAGTCTTACTAATGTTCGCATTTGTAAGCCATGTTGTTGACCATGACATGAAATTGCGAAGTTCTGCAAAAGCGAAATGCAAGGAGGCGTTTGAATGAAGTCCGTATTGACGATATTGAGTCTCTGGCTTGTCATCTATCTGGTTGCAACGCCCCCAATCTTGGCAGCCAATCGCGTGTTGAGCCTGGATGGGGACAACGATTATGTCAAAGTTTTCGATAGTGACACGCTGTTTACCGAGAACGAATTCACCGTTGAGGCGTGGTTCAAGATAGCGTACATCACGCCAGGCCGGTGGAACCAAATTGTGTCAAACGACGAGTACGAAGTTGCCGTCGATGGCGAGACCCACACCATTGTCATCTGGGAGAACGGTACAGGGGGGGATCGTTGGGGCAAGACGGAGATTTTAACCGATACATGGTACCATGTGGCTTTCATTGACGATGGGACAACCCACGCCATTTGGCTCAATGGCCGCCTTGATGCGCGCAGCGGAGACTCCAGGCCATCATACCGAACGGCGCAGGATCTGTGGATCGGTTGTGATCCGACACCGCCGACGCGAACCTTCGAGGGACAAATCGACGAAGTCCGAATTTGGCGGATTGCACGAACCCCGGAAGACATCCAAGCCACGATGAATACGTCGCTGACCGGAGATGAAATCGGTCTGGTCGGTTACTGGAACTTTGACGACGGAACGGCGCGTGACCGGTCTCCCTACAACAATGATGGAACGCTTGAGGGGAATGCCCGGGTCGTGGAAGTTGCACCGTCCGATGATTTCCTGTTATCGCTGCAAGTCACCGTCTTTCTGGAGGACAACGTTGTCAATCCCGGGGATCCATTTACGACCGACATCCCTGTCTATTTCGCCAAAGGGGTCTTAAGCTTTCGCTTCGACCTGCGGTTCAATCCTGACACGTTGCAGGCGGTCAGCGTCGAAGAGGGGAGCCTTTTCAGCCGTTACGGGGTTGATGAGACGACGTGGCAAACGCCAAAGGTGGATAATGAGCGGGGCGTCATTGCCAACATCCGGTGTCGTCGAACCGATGACAGCGGCGTCTCGGAAAACGAGGGGATTCTGGCGGTGGTGACTTTCAAGGCTCAACAATTGGGCAGCAGCGAGATCCGCGTGGAGAATTTGACCCTGGTCTCAGAAAATGGGGCGCAACGTGCCGCGCGGACACAAGCCGGTTCAGTGGAGGTCTTCCCCAATGGCAGCATTTCTGGTGTTGTCCAAGATGCCGTTGATAAAACACCGGTAAAAGGGGTAAAGATAGAGGTGTCAAATCAATGGTTTCGGCTCCAGTCCGACACCTATTCCGATGAACATGGCAAGTACACCGTCGATCATGTCCCCATCGGGAAGGTCAGGGTCAGGGCGAAAAGCGGACGAGGGCCTCACGCTCTGCCCTATTTTTTGGAGCTCGGTGCAACGTCTCCGGAAAGTGAATGCGGATGCGTTTGTCGTTGAAGACCGTAAAGAGAGACATGCCACCTTTCTGCGGGATGAAAACGGCTCTGTTGTTGCACTCGAAGTTTCAGTTTGGAGGTGATTTTAGTGCCAACCCAAAGGAACGATGAAATAAGGTTCGATCCTGACCAGTACGACGATGTCGCGGAGAGATTCGATCGCTATTCGGAACGCACCGGCTTTCCAATCACCGAATGCCTGATGGAAATGACGCAAGTCCGTCGGGGGCGCCATCTATTGGATGTCGCTTGCGGTTCGGGAATTGTGACCCGACGCGCGGCAGAAATCGTGGGAGAGACCGGAAAGGCTGTCGGCATCGATCTGTCCCCCGGTCAGATCCGTGTGGCAAGGCGAAAGGCGAAAGCACAAGGCTTAGGCTGGGCCCAATTCATCGTGATGGACGCCATGAATCTGACTTTTCCAGACAACACCTTCGATGTCGTTGTGGCGCAATTTCCGCATTTTCCAGACCGTGGGCGTTGCATTGGAGAGATGGTTCGCGTGCTGAGGCCGGGCGGTCGATTCGCCATCTGCAACGGTGGGGGTGGGGCCACAATTTGGGGGTTGAAAAATGCGCCGACGCCGGCAGACATACCGAAAGGCGGAGTCGTTGATGGATTGTTTCGGTCGTGTTTGGAGACACATTTTCCGCAACTGATCGCGCCTCCCGCTGGCAATGCTCCCGTCCAATCCGTCGATCCGCAAACCGCGCTGAGAAATGAGCTTGAGCAGGGCGGACTTCTTGAGATCGCCCTCGGGTCTTATGCTCACACCTCACCGTTTCACACGGCTGAGGAAGCCTTTGAATGGGAGAGCGTGCGAACGAGTCCTTATCGAATGCAACAGGCAGCCCTTGAGCCCCAAAGCGTCGAGGCGTTCAAGGGGGATTATCTGCGCCGGGTACAGAAAAAGCTTGACCGGCACGGCGTTTTAGGACTCACCACCGGCGCACTTTTGGGTGTGGGCGTCAAACCGAAGGGCTGAAAAACTCCGATTTAGCCCTGATAGGATTGGAATAAACCGCATGCGAGAGGGCTTGCGACAAGCAACCGAAAGGAGACACACCATGTCAGGTTACTATGGAATTGGAGAAGTTTTCGTCAAAGTCGAAGATCTGGACCGTGCCGCCGCATTTTATCGAGATCTCTTAGGATTTGAATTGGTCCCACGCAACGAGGACCAGTTGGATGAGTCTACTGTTGATGAAGCCGACGATGCAAGTCGAACACGGCGGCGGAAAGAAGATGGAAATCGGGGATCGCGGTTACAAGCAATTCCGCGAATTTATCGAGGATTATTCGGCGGTCGCTGACGGTTACTTGTCAATCCGTTCACTTGCTCTTTTTCGGATTTTTATGTATAATTGTACATAAATTCAGGAGGAGAAGCGATGGACATTGGTTTTGTATGGGATGAACACAAATATCAGACGGTCCAAAAGGAACACAATGTCAAATTTTATGAAGTGGTTTCTGCCTTTGACGATCCAAACGGATACGAAGTACCTTCTCCTTCGGGGCATGAAGATCGCTGGCTATGGGTGGGGCGAACCGCCCAAGGCCGGATACTTGCCGTGATATATTCCGAAGAAGAGTTACCACTTTATCGTTTCATCACAGCGTTTGATGCTGAAGGGAGATGGCTCGATGAGTACCACAAAAGACAAGGAATTTGATTATCAAGCGCATATGCGAGAAAATGCGCCAGATTCGACCAAAATTCATTGCGGACAGGGCGCACGTCAAGAACGACGGAAGGTCGAAAAAACGCGAATCACCATTCGTGTCGATGCGGAGATTGTCGAACAATTTAAGCAAATGGTTCCCCACGGGCGGGGTTACCAGAGTTTAATCAACCAAGCGCTTCAGGAATGGTTAGCCGCACGAGGCGTCAAGGAGTTGCTTAAGGAAGAACTTCCTTCGATTCTCTTAAAGCTCGTCTCAGAAATTCAAGCGTCACCGGGTGTAGTGTCAACTTGAATCGTATCCTGACACAAGGATGCGAGAATCGGTGGTCTCCAGCAGTCGGGTAGACGGCGCCATACCCGACATACGGGGAATTATGAACCCCCTCGGTTAACAACGACGGTTGGGTTTGAAATGAAATCCGACCGTCGATCCCCCGCGATCGGTTTTTCCTCACCTTTGACCCAAACTGATGAACGCGCCCCAATAGTATGGATGCTGCTGTTTCTTCGTGCCGTTACGGAGTGCCAGCGCACTTCTGACAGAACAGCGCGTCCTTTGAATGGATCCGCTCACATCGTGGACATGGCTTGGGTCTGAGTTGTGACACCGGTGCGTTAGTCGGTGTTATCCCGAAGTTGAATTCCTCATGAATTTCCCCATCTTTTCGCCGTGACTTCGACTTCCATTTGAAGTGACCTGAGATTCAATACCGGAGTGGGACCGCGTATAACTGTTTACTCCTGAAATGTTTCAGTGAAGCCGATTTCATCATTCCGGATTCTGGCCGCGTTTCGATGCCGATTTTCCAAGGTCGGGATCATCTTCTGCGAACATTTAGAAATCCGCTGGGGAGAATCCATCATCTGATGACTCTTCTGCCAGGTTGCCAGATACTTGTGCGATGGCACATCAATCCAGAAATGCGAACAGACCATGAATGCGACGGTTTCAGCTTCAAGCTCCTGCGTTTCCCGGTCCAGATTCTGTGCCTCTTCTCTTTGGTGCAAACACTTATAAGCCCGCTCATACAGAAGTGTGGCAGCCATTGTCGTTTGATTTTCATCGGCTCTGAATAAAATCTCACCGCCTGTTGATGCACCGTCAGATCTCAACTTCGGTGCAGCCGTTGGTGCAAATTGCCCAAATCAAGCGCGTGGCGTGCGTGACGGTTCAATCGACGCGATATGGCGCCACGATGCTCGAATATCATGGAAAAGCGATACGGTGAGAAATATCCGTGGACGGTCTCAAGTCACGGGTTGTTTTGAAAGCTTCAGGATATCCTCATGGCGTGAAAGCAGATCGCGATAGCCTGCTCGTTTGAAATCAAAGACCATCCAGGGAATATTTCGTTCTTTCAGGCACTGTAGCAGATGCAGCATGGTATGGGTTTTGCCGCGACCGGTTTGACCAAAAATCCCGAGATGAAACCAGTCCTCGTTTTTCAACACAAACGGATATAATGC
>JAPUIP010000057.1 GCA_027296925.1 Candidatus Poribacteria bacterium
ATTGACTCAGAGACCGCCCCTCGTTTTCTCCGTCTGATTCCTACTGTCGAAGCGATGCGGCAAATCTGGGTTCAGCAGTATTTCATTGAAGACCGTGAGGTCCACTGGCGAGACAAAGGCAATCTCCCCGCATCAGCGATGCTGATTTCCTCGCCTCATGACACCGATGCACATTATGCTATCAAGCGGAATACGACCACTTGGGTCGGCTACAAGGTGCATTTGACCGAAACCTGCGACAAAGATTCGCCGAATCTTATCACCAATGTGCAAACCACTCCGGCCACCGATGTCGATAGCGCTGTGGTAATACGACTTTTTCACTTAGCCCTGATCTAAAGATCGGGCTAATAGCTCAAGTCCACTGAAGTGGACTCGGATTGTTTGTTTTAGTCGTCTTCAGACGACTTTGGCTTTGAGCCTGAACTTCAGTTCAAGGCGCCTGGGTTCATAAGTGAAAAACTCGTATAATCATAATTTATGAGATTCGGTATCTTGACTTTGGTAAATTAAAATGGACAATCGGCAGATCCACTTCTGGCTTGCCCCCCGGCCCCCCAATTCTGGGGGAGAATCGCAAAAACTCCCCCAGCATTGGGGTCCGGGGGGCTATTTACCAAAGTCAAGGTATATGATCCGATATTCCAGATAGTCAGAAACACGCCCGAGAAATACGCAATAAAGACGAATAAGAAGATTAAGATGATTTCAATAGATTTACCCACCGCTCTTGAAAAACACTTCATTGATGTTGTTCAAGAAAGTTATGATGGCAATCTGCAGTCAGCTATCGCAGCATTCTTGAAGTTACATGAGAAATACGGTTGGAAAGAACAGTTGCTTGAAGATGTGAAGTCAGTTCGTTCGGCAGTCCATCGAAAAGGGGGTATCAGAGCAGGAGAGATTGAGAATGCGATAAAGAAATACCGACAGAATATTGGCAGCTCCCATGCAAAAGATTTTACGTGTCGTAATTGATACCAATCATATCATATCAGCAATTCTCAGCGCACGCGGCGCGTCTGCGAAACTGATTGATTGGATGACAAAAGAGCAAGACTACTTTCGGTTGCTGATGTCTCAGCCTATTTGGAATGAATACAGCACAGTTGCAGATTGGCTAATCCCTGAGTCAAAACAACGTGAAAGAGAGCGAATCTTGAACATATTGCGGCTTCAATCAGACTGGATTGAGCCCAAAATCCAATTAGATGTATGCGCTTATAAATCTGACAGTCGTTTTCTGGAATGCGCTGTGGAAGGGAAAGCAGATTATCTTGTAACCAAAAATATTCGCCATTTCCCACCGAAAGAATATCAGGGTATCAAGATCGTCCGGATTCGCAAGTTTTTGGACATTTTGGAGAAAATGGAAAAGTACGATAACAGAATTTGATCCTCTTGGGTACCATGCATGAACTAACCTTTCAATTTATACAACGATAAGGAGGAACTGTTTTGTCCACCCTAACGGAATTATTATCACCGGACTATGCGAACCAAACGGCGATTGTTATCCCCGACGGCGGTCCGACGCTGACGTATGCCGAGTCGAGAACGCAGGTTGCCGCGCTTGCGGAGATGCTGAAGCGAGGAGGCATTCGAGCCGGCGATCCAGTGTCTATCGTCCTACCCAACGGTTTGGAGTTTCTGACGACGTTTTTGGCGGTGACATGGGCACGGGGGATTGCGGCGCCGCTGAACCCCGCGTATACGGCCGAAGAATTTCAATTCTACATGGAAGATGCCGAGGCACGTGCGGTGATTGTGCCGCCTGGGGCGCACCCGGCACGCGAAGCGGCAGCAACGTTGAACGTGCCGGTTTGGGAAGCGCATCTTGATGCGAAAGGGTTGGTGGGTTTGGAGCCACCGTCTGGGACATCCGCATCGGTGAGTGACGATGCACCACAAGCCGACGATGTCGCACTGTTCCTGCACACGAGCGGGACCACGAGTCGCCCGAAAGGGGTGCCGCTGACTCATGGCAACCTGACGACCTCCCTTGGTAATATCGTCAACACCTACGAACTCACGCCCGAACATGTCAGTCTGATTGTTATGCCCCTTTTCCACGTACACGGCTTGTTGGGTGCGACGCTTTCGACGCTGAGTTCGGGCGGCACGGTGGTCATCCCGCCCCGTTTTTCGGCAAGCAGTTTTTGGCAGCAGGTCACTGAGCACCGTGTCAACTGGTATTCAGCGGTGCCGACAATTCACCAAATCCTGCTGGCGCGTGATGACGATGACGGTGCCCCGAACGGGGCGCTACGCTTCATCCGTTCGTGCAGTGCAGCGCTGGCGCCGGCGGTGCTGTCACAGTTGGAAGACCGATTCGGTGCGCCTGTCCTGGAAGCCTACGGCATGACCGAAGCCTCGCACCAGATGTCCTCCAACCCGTTGCCGCCCGGAGTCCGCAAGCCAGGAGCGGTAGGCATGGGGACAGGTGTGGACATCACTATCCTAGACGAGGAAGGGGCTGAACTCCCGGAAGGCATGCGCGGCGAGGTCTCAATTCGAGGTCGCAATGTGACAAAAGGTTACCACAATAACCCCGAGGCGAACGCCGCTGCGTTCACCAAAGGCTGGTTCCGAACCGGCGATCAAGGGTTCATTGATTCCGATAACTACTTGACTTTGACGGGACGCCTCAAGGAACTCATCAATCGCGGTGGTGAGAAGATTTCACCCCTTGAGGTAGATGCGGTGATGCTGGAACATCCGGATGTCGCGGAGGCGGTCTGCTTCGGTGTGCCCGATGAAAAGTACGGCGAAGAGGTCCACGCTGCCGTCGTCCTCAAAGGAGAGGTGAGCGAGGAAGCCCTGATCGCTTTCTGTCACGATCATCTTGCCGACTTCAAGACGCCCAAGAAACTCTATATCGCCGACACGCTGCCGCGAACAGCTACGGGGAAGATCCAGCGGCGGCATGTCGCAGCGCATTTCCGTGAGTAAGACGGAACTGAAACGCTCAAGGGTTGAAGCCTTTGGGCGATAAAGGAGAGGATTCAAATGGCAAAAATCAGTGGCGGACATTTGGTAGCCCGCGCGCTCAAACAGGAAGGCGTCGAAGCAATATTTACGCTCTGCGGCGGGCATATCATTGACATTTACGACGGTTGCATTGATGAGGGTATCAAGATTATTGACATTCGTCATGAGCAGACCGCCGCCCACGCCGCCGACGGCTGGACTCGGGTAACGGGCGTGCCGGGCGTGGCGGTCGTCACAGCGGGACCGGGCACGACGGACACGGTGACGGGCATCGCCAATGCTTTCCGCGCCCAGTCACCGATGCTGCTCATCGGTGGACAAGCCGCGCGGATACAGTATCATCAGGGCGGGCTGCAAGAGCTTGACCATGTGTCGATAATGAAGCCTATCACCAAGTTCGCATCGGCGGTTCTAGACACCGAGCGTATCCCTGAACTGATCGGCATGGCGTTTCGCGAAGCCTATAATGGCCGCCCCGGTCCGTCTTTTTTGGAAATCCCACGCGATATACTAGACGCACAAGTGGACGAGGAAGCCGTAACGTTTCCGACGCAATACCGCTCGCGTGGGCGTGTACATGGCGACCCAAAACTCATCCAGAAAGCCGCCGATTGGTTGAGCGGCGCAGAGCGCCCTGCGGTATTGGCGGGAAGCCAAGTTTGGCACTGCCGCGCACCGGCGCAGTTACTCGAATTTTCCGAACGCGCAGCGGTTCCGATCTACTTAAACGGCGCAGCTCGCGGCTGCTTGCCACGTGATTGGCCGTTCTACATGAACTACTCGCGACGGAACGCCCTCTCTCAAGCCGACGTGGTTCTGGTAATCGGTACACCGTTCGACTTTCGTCTCGGCTATGGGAGTCGAATCGCGCAGGGTGCGAAGGTGATTCAGGTCGATTTAGACTATGGAGAGTTGGGACATAACCGCGATGTAGATATCGGCATCGTCGGCGACGCAGGCGCAGTGCTCGAACAGCTTACCGCTGCCATCACTCCAACCGGGAAAAACAAGGAGTGGCTCAAGCAGTTGCGTCAGGTCGAAGTCAAGCAATACGAAGCAGCCAAACCGTTGCTGTATTCTGACGCGGTGCCCATTCACCCATTGCGCGTCGCCCGTGAGATAAACGACTTTCTGACTGAGGATACCATGTTCATTGGCGACGGCGGTGATGTCGTTACGATTTCCGCCAGGGCAATTCAGCCACGCCAGCCGGGACACTGGATGGACCCCGGACCGCTTGGCACGCTCGGCGTGGGGACACCTTTTGCCATCGCCACGAAGGTGGCACGCCCCGACAAAGAGGTCGTCATTCTCTTCGGTGACGGTGCGTTCGGCTGCACGGGGTTCGACTATGATACATTGATACGGTTCAAACTGCCTGTCATTGGTGTGGTGGGCAACAACGCCGCTTGGAATCAGATTCGTTTCGGGCAGATCCAGAAATACGGACCCGAACGGGGTGACGTTGCGAATCTGCTTGCTCCGACCCGCTACGACCGCATCGTGGAAGCGATGGGCGGATACGGGGAGCACGTGACTGAACCCCAACAGATCCGACCTGCGATGGAACGCGCCCGCGATTCCGGGAAGCCTGCCTGCATCAACGTGATGATAGATCCAGATGTGTTCAGCAGCGGTACGCGGAATCAGACGATGTATAAATAAGGTTGTTGTTTGGATCTTAGTGGTCGATTTCATAAGTTCGGTATAGGGTTGTGATGGTCGCAGTTGCAGCCCCCCTCTCGGTCTCCCCCCAAACTTGGGGGGAGGTCATGCGGCTCACGTGTTCGCCTTACCTCCACGCTGGTGGACGATGTCACGCAGTGACAGGCGGGCCTCGAGCCCATCACAAAGGCATTGGTTAAAACCCTCGTCGAATTAAAGAAATGAACCACTTACGACTTAGGCATCGAGTTGTGAGGTTATACTTTGTACAGGCATCAATTTCGCTTTTTAATGACGGGTGAGTGGCCAATGCACGTAGCCACTCACCGCTCACCATCAACACTTGCGTGTCAACCGTTTCTGCCCACTTTCTCCCCTCTCCTTATCCGCTTTCCTCTTCACTAATCCACCCAGAGGCGATTTACGATAAATGGAATATCTTTGGCAAATTCCGTTGATTCTGGTTGTCGGTGCGTTTGCTGGCTTCCTGAACGTCGTCGCCGGTGGTGGTTCATTACTCACCCTCCCCTTTCTTATCTTTCTGGGTTTACCCGCTGTAATGGCAAATGGCACGAACAGGATCGCCATCTTTATACAGAACGCCAGTGGTATTACGGGCTTCCGTCGCAAGGGCGTTTCTGATTTCCGCTACGGCGCGCTACTCGCGGCCCCGGCCGTCGTTGGTGCTTTAATCGGGGCGTCAATCGCCATTGACATGAATGAAGTCCTCTTCAAGTGGGTATTGGCGGGTATAATGGTGGGGGTGTCGATCAACGGCTTTGATCTCGTTCGTACCAACGCGATCAAGATCTTGGTGGTATTCTTTTACACCGTTATTACGCTGGTCATCTTCATTAAGAGCGAAAACGTCAACTGGTTTTTGGGGCTAACACTGGCGGTCGGAAATGCGAGCGGTGCGTGGTTCGGCAGCCAGTGGGCGGTAGACAAAGGGGAAAAATGGATTAAGGTAGTTCTCGTTGTTACGGTATTGGCTTTTGCCGTGCGGCTTGTCTGGCAAAGCTTCGGTTAAGCCCATGAGTTGAAAACTTTTCCTGATTTTTTCCGAACAATTGCTATTGTGGGATGTCTAAAGCAATTGAAACAAACGAAAAGGGGAATTCACAGCGCATGCCAAGCACGTGAATCCCCCATCATTCAGTTACAACTCTTGATGCGATGTGCGCTCCGTTGCACTGAGTAGGAGTTGCACATTGCATCCCATTATTATACCGAAAGGAAAACTCCCATGTTAAGGAAAATCACCCACACAGCAATTTCGATGCTTGCAATGGCAATCATTTGTGTATCCGCAGTTGACGCCAGAGGTAGACAGAGTGCACCGCGGCGACCCAATGGTGTCAGAAACCTTGACGGTCCTCCAAGATTAGGGCAAGGTGGCCACCCTGAACGCGGGCTTGCGCAACTGGATCTGACCGAAGAACAACAGCCCGCTATTCGTGAAAGGGTCGAAGAACTCAAGGAAACGGGTGCTTCTCGCGAAGAGATTCATGCTGCGGTTGCTGAAATGCTCGAAGGTTTCGGCGTCGAAGTTCCAGAAAGACGCATTGGACGGGTCGGCCATATACTTGAGCAACTGGATTTGACCGATGAGCAACGACAAACTGTTCGTGACACAATTGCAGAGATGAAAGAAGCCGGGGCAACTCCCGAAGAGATTCGCCCTGCGGTCATTGAGTTGCTGGAAGGTTTCGGCGTAGAGATACCGGAAAATCTAGGCGAAGGACCGGGCCCTGGGCTGCACCGACGTCCGGGACCGGGACGGGGTCTGTCACAACTGGATCTGACCGATGAGCAACGACAAGCCGTTCGTGACCGAATCGCAGAGATGAAAGAAGCCGAGGCGACCCGGGAAGAGGTTCACGCTGCGGTGGTTGAGCTGCTGGAAGGTTTCGGCGTAGAAATCCCGGAAAATCTAGGCCAAGGACCGGGGCCTGGAAAGCACCGACGTCCCGGACCGGGACGGGGTCTGTCACAACTGGATCTGACCGATGAACAGCGTGAAACGATTCGCGGACAGGTCGAGGAAATGAGAGAAGCCGGGGCAAGCCGTCAAGAGATCCGTACGGCTGTCGCTGAGTTATTGGAAGAATTTGGCGTCGAAGCTCCCGACAACCCCTTCATCGGTGGGACACGGGGGAGAGGTCACGGCCGGAGTGGCGGTCATATCAGAGGCTTCTTTCTCGAAAATTTGACCGATGAGCAACGAACTGAAATCCGTGCAACCGTCGCTGAGATGAAAGAGACCGGCGCCACTCCCGAGGAGATTCATGCTGCTGTCGCCGAATTGCTCGAAGGATATGGCGTTACCGTGGGGAGCCAGGGGGATGGCGACGGCGAGACCGATGATGCTGCGGCTGACCTGGCGATCATTGATGCAGAGATTGCAGCCGCCCCCGGCGTATCTCCGACCATACAGCAGAAAATCACCACATGGGGACAGCTCAAAACCGCACAGTAACAGAAGTGACTCAAATGTAAAAAAAGAGGCGAGCGAATCCGCTCGCCTTATTTTTTTGGCCAAAAATCGGTTTGGATCATACGCGCCATTTACCAGTCTGCGCCGAGGCGATCGACGACGATCTGATGAACGACTGCGTTTGGACCGAGCGTCGCGATATAAACCGCCGCCTCTGCAATGTCAAACGGGCTGATAGAGTCGCTGCGCTCGATCTCGTCGGGCGGTGCGTCGACGAGCGCGGATCTGACGCCGCCGGGACAGATTGCGCACGCTTTGATATTGTACTGCCGCCCTTCATCTGCCAGCGTTTTCGTCAGGGCCATGATTCCGTATTTCGACATGCTGTAAATGCCCGTGCCCGCCCACGCATCAACGCCGCACACGCTGGAGATGTTGATGATTGTCCCGCCGCCGTTCTGCATCATCTGGCGAAATCCGGCGCGACAGCAGAAGAATGTACCACGTAAATTGGTGTTCATCACTCGATCAAACACTTCCGTGCTCGCCTCAACGATTCGCCCGCCACCGCCGATGCCTGCGTTGTTGACAAGGATATCGAGTTGGCCGAAGTGCTGACGGGTCTCCGAGATCAGCCGTTCCACTTCCAATTCGTCCGAGATGTCCGTTGGAATGGCGACGGCTTCGCCACCTCCCTCGCGTATTTGTGCGACAACCTGATCGCACAACCCGTGCCTACGTGCGGCAATCACCACACTTGAGCCCTCCGCCGCGAATGTGAGAGCAATCGCCTTTCCAATTCCGCTGCTACCGCCTGTAACGATTGAGATCTTTCTTTCTAAGCGTTTCATAGATATTTGTCCAATAACAGTGGTTCACCCGCAAATTTCGTGAAATTGGCGGGAATGATAAATGATGAATGCTCAATGATAAATGGAAGAATGTCAGTCGGGGCGTGCATTCATGTCGAATTCCGAATGGTGCATTTCAAACGGAAAAATGCACCGTTTCACGACTTCTGCGGAAGAGCCATAACAGTGCACCGTCGAATCCCACAGACAGAGAAACAAAATGGCCTCGCGACAGCACCAGCCCAACCTTTGGGCTTTTTACTCGCGATCCAGGTAAAATCTCTGGAGGAGCTCGCGTTCACGGCGAGTCACTTCAGTGGGTAGGGCGACTTTCAATCTAACGTAAACATCGCCGACACCCTTCCCGTTGGATCTCGGCAAGCCTTTTCCGCGAATGCGCAATAATTGATCCGGTTGAACGCCAGGCGGGACCGTTAACTCTACCTGTCCGTCAAGCGTGGGAACTTTAATTGTGGTGCCGAGAATTGCTTGAACGAAGTTGATTTCGACTTCGCAGTAAAGGTCATCATCCTTACGGACGAAGGCTGGGTGCGGCTTAAGCTTAATGGTGATATACAGGTCGCCATTCGGTCCACCGTTCAAGCCAGGACTTCCTTTTTGGGGAACCTTTAGGCGAGTGCCCGCTTTGATGCCGGCGTCCAGAGTAACCACGATCTGTCGAACTCTCTCCGTTCTGCCAGTCCCCTGACAACTCAAGCACTGACGGTTAACCGCATTGCCTTTTCCGGCGCAATGCGGACACCGTTGCTTGACAATAAAATTGCCGTGTTGGGATTCGATCAGCCCTGCTCCACCACACCGACTGCACTGGTGTATGCGGGTTTGGCGTTGGACGCCAGTACCTCCACAACGTGTGCATTTTTCTTCACACTGGATATCAATTACCTTTCGACAGCCTTCAGCCACTTCATGAAGGACGAGCTCGAGCTCCTGATACAGGTCATCCCCTCGGATCGGCCGGGGCGATTTTGACCAAACCGGAACAGGCTTGCCAAAAATCCCACCCAAAAAACTGCCGATCTTGGGCAAGGAAATGCGCCTGCGGTTTTTGGTTTGTGCATCCTCGTTTTTTACCAGCTTGGGTTTAGGACGAAAGAAGAAAGGAGAGCCCCGCGGGCTTTTCCGCTTTAGTGGGGCTCGGTGCGGCAGTGGGGATTTCCGTGGCCTAGACCCCTGTTTGCGATCATAGGCGGCGCGTTGCTGCGGATCGGAGAGGACTGAATAGGCTTCGGAGATTCGATGGAACCGGTCATGGGCTGCCGGATCGTTCTGATTTTTATCGGGATGGTATCGAATCGCCAGCTTGCGGTAAGCCTTTTTAATGGATTCGATTGAAGCATCTGGCGAAATCTCCAAAATTCTGTAATAATCTATTTCTGCCATTTCAGTCTCCACATCACAACAAACAGATTTGTATCGCCCCTTCGGTTACAAGCGCCTGGCCTCCACTTTGAATCAACATCTAGCATGACTCCCAGGGGTTACGGTTCAACAAGCGGGATGCCTGCCTCGCACATCGGGCACTCGTCCGGCA
>JAPUIP010000570.1 GCA_027296925.1 Candidatus Poribacteria bacterium
CTGATCGTCGGCGCCGTGGCACACCAGAATCTTGGCTTTGATTGCGCCGGGTTGCGCCGGTTTCGACGTGGACAGACTCCCATGAAAACTGACCACACCATCGAGGTCTACCCCCAGACGCGCCATTTGTAGCACAACCCCGCCGCCGAAACAGTACCCGATCGCCGCGATGTGTTCTGGGTCAGTGGTCTTGTGTTTCTTCAAGAACTCCATAGCGGCCACAAACCTCGCCTTACCGGCGTCCATATTCCGCATCGCCTCGCTGGCAAACTTGCCGGCATCGTCGGGATGCTCGGCTTGTTTCCCGTCACCGTACATGTCCACCGCCAGCGCCGTGTAACCGAGTTCGACCAGCATTCTCGCACGCTTGCGGGCATATTCGTTATGCCCCCACCATTCGTGCACGACCAGCACTCCCGGCCGCTTGTCTTCCACGCTGTCGTCGTAGGCAAGATAGCCTTTCAGCGTCAGGTTATCTGCGGTGTACTCAACCGGTTCCCCGTGTATATCGGCATAAGCCGAAACCAGTCCCGATAACATCAGTAACATGCTTACACTTAAACGCATCATGCGATTCTCCTTTCGTGTTGGGTTATTATGTAAAATGCGAAACGTCATTTACCGATTTGCCGATCCGCCTAGCTCTTGACTTTATGGGCGCTTCTATGCCACAATATAGCAACAAGCTTGTTTCATCATTTTGAAAAGGGCCCAGCGGTTCTTGCTTCTTAACGTGCCGTTCGCGTTCATCAGCCACTTGCCCAAAAGCATGAAATTCACCCAATATTTTCTTCACACTCGGCAGCGAAGTGACAGAAAAGACATCCGAACTGAATGGATTCAGGATGTCATTGACAAGCCGGTGAGGGAAGAAATACAGTCTGATGGTCGAATTCGAAGATGGGCTAAGATTTTGGAAGCGGATGATAAATATCTTCGCGTTGTTTTATTGGCAGACGGCGAAACGGTTCACAATGCTTTTTTCGACCATTCTTTCAGAGAGGGAACGTGATGGAAATTAGATACTTCCACGACACTGACACGTTGCTTATCAATTTCACTGATAAAGAAATTGTCGAGACGCGAGATTTCAACGAGGATGTCCTCATTGAAATCGATAAAAATGGACACCTGGTGAGCATGACGATTGAGCACGCTACGCAGCATGCCAACATTATGAAGTTCTCATATCAGCAGATTGCAGTTCATGGCAGGTGAAAGATGGATGTCCTACTCATTATTTCCTCTTCCGATTCGCCCGTGCCTATTCCCAGAACGGATTGTCCGCATCATAGTAATACGCCGGCTCTTCAACCGAAACCTGACTCTCTTTTGTCAGCCGCAATGGCGAAGAAAACTGTTCGATAATCTCCTTTTGCGCCAACCATTCGCAGGCGAGACCAACCCAAGCCTGTCGCTTGCCGAAATGCTCGCTGAACTCGGTTGCGGTGCGTGTACCGCCCGCTTCGGTCAAGAAGTCGAAAAGCGGCTGAAAAAGGATGAAGGCCCTGTCTTCGAGGTATTCATCAATCATCTCAAGTGCTCGACGAACGGTTGCCTCATCCTTCCTTTTGTCGATCAGATCTGTAAAGACGGCGTTAAAGAAGTCGGGGTTGTGCTTGACCGCCTGGTAAATCGCTTTCCGTGTCGGCACTTCACCGCGGCTGATGGTCTCAATTCGTGCCAGTCGTTCCACCACGAACATGATATATAGAAAGCTGTAGTTGAGATCTTTTTTGACATAGAACCACTTTTCTGCCTTCGCCAATAACCCAAAGATGCCACTCCCGGCGTTCATGAGTTGCGTTTCCCGATCCTTTTCACCGATGTGGTCGAGGCTTTTGTGCCACACTGCGATGGCTTCATCCCTGGAAAAGAGTATCCGACTTCTGGAGAGAATCGAATGCAGTTCGCTCCCCTGTAACCCACCCTCGAGCATCTTCTTGTACTGACCGCGTGGATAAATCGTCGCGCGGATATTCACGCCATCTTCCAGCAGGCTATATGTTTTGTCTGTTTTCGCGTCATCTCTGCTGATCAGGATGAGGTTGACATTGATCTTCTCCCAGACGTTATCCGCCGCGAGGTTGCTCGTGAGAATTGCGGCGATGATGTACCGATCGCCCTTGACTCGATCAACGAAGGTATCCAGCGCCTCCATGATATGTGAGTGCACGTCCCCTTTCAATCCCAGAGGACTCGGTTCGCTCATCGCCGTCTCTGTTCGATCACAGTAGTAGGCGGCTTCCTCCATCTCGACCTGACTCTTCCGGGCAAGCTTCACGGGGGTGGAAACCTGCTGCACCAGCCCTTTCGTCGCCAACCATTCGTAGGCAGCGTCCAGTCTATCTTCGCCCACCTTTTTTTGGAAGTAGGCATTCAGTTCGGTTGTAGACCGCGGACCGTCCGCTTCGGCTAAGAAATCCAGGATCGGCTGAAAGATAAAGGTCTTGTCATCGAGGTAAGCATTGATCGCATCCAGGGCATTTTGGATAACCGCCTCATCCTTCTGCCGGTTGATCAGATCTGCATAGACGACGTTGAAGAAATCGGGGTTATATTTGAGGGCTGGCTGGATAACCTCTCGCGATGGCACCTCATCGTTCAAGATAACTTCAACTCTCGCCAGCCCCTCCACCGTGCGCAGAATGGATAGGAAGCTGTAGTTGAGGTCTTTGTTGACATAGAACTGCTTTTCGGCGTACGTCAATGTGGGTAGCAGTTCTGTTGTGACGGTGAGGAGTTGGAGCGCCATGTCTCTCGCCCCGATGTGATGCAGATTCGCGTTTTGATACCAGTCCTTGATTGACTCATCATGGGTGAAAAGGAGGGTGCTTCGGGAGAAGTAGGAATGTTGGAATGAGCCTTGTAGCGCCGCTTCCTGCCATCGCTTCGATTCACTGCGAGGAATGACGTTTGCGTGGATATTGACGCCATCTTCTATTAAACTGTAATCTCTCGGTTCGCCCTTTCCATCCCTCTGAATCAGCCAAAGGTCAATATCGGATTTTTCCCAGACCTGATCATACGATAGGCTTCCCCCAAGAATGGCGGCAATAATGTTCCGATCCTTTTTGACCTTAGCGATCAAATCATCCAGTGCGCCCCGATAACGTCTTTCAACAGCCTCTTGTGATTCCATGGTTCGCAGATCTCCTTTCCAGATGGACATACCACTATACCACATATTTGTTAAGTGTTCAAGGAGAAATTTATGTCAAGAAATGCGTCCTATTGAATTATGGATCGATACGCGTTTAGAAGATGACTCGTTTCGTTTTCTCATTCTCCTAAATCCCCATTTTTCAGAAAAATTCAGGCTATACTTCGCAGAATTGATGATGGAATTAAGCGCTTGGCAATTTCGCGGGGCTGCGGCCGGTAGCTTGACAATATCTATGTCAGGTGTTAAACTAGAGTTCAGTTGCTGCACACGTAAATACAGTTAGCCGAACATGCCAGCTCATTACCCCGTATTACCCAGCCTTTGGCGCAATATTCAACCTGAAACCGTATATCAAATGAGAGATGCTCGGAAAGTTTCTTTTAGCAGGAAGCAAGTCCGACTAGGGAGCCGTCAGGATGCAAGAGGGAAGCATATACAAGTGATTGAAACGGGTGATGTGCTCCCGGCAGGTCATCAAGGGCTCGTGCCCTCCGAACTCGCAGGCTATGACCGAAAAACAAAGGTGCTAGGGCAGGGAGGCAATCGCCGTTATCATGGCTACTTTACGGAAGATGGAACGTTACACTTTCCGGGTGTAGTGGCAGGCCATTAATAGAGAGGAAGTATCATGAATGTTAGCTTAAATAATCACCCAGTTTGGGATGAGTTTGATAAGGTATTAACCCAAATTGATGTGAAGGCACTTGCAATGGAACATTTAGCAGCCTGCAATTACAAAGTGAATGGTTACTGGGATGAGGATGAGTTTTATGAAGAAATAGCTTTCGTTAGCCCTCTACGTGTAGAGTTAGCAAATAGCTCTGTCGGTAAAACTCAGATAGACCATCACAGCCATCGCTGGGTGCGCCTTCAATTTTCGCTCAAACTTGATACGTCTGCTTCAGAAGCTGAACAGCCCAGTGACGATGAAGAGATCGGTGAGTTGACGCTTGTTTTGGATTCAGCGTGGAGAATCGTTGATGAGAATTGGGTGATTGATGTGCAATCCCCCTTTGTTACTGCCAAAAAGGCACAGAATGGCTGAAAGCAGAATTACAGCTTTGCAGAGTTTGTCGCGGAAATGGAATAAGAACTCATCCCCCAAACCCTGACGATATGCCGAACCACGCCCCCAACCCGCGTAGATCCACGGTGCCGTCGCGCATCTCTCCCGTAGCGAACCGCCCAGCCATTTGCGCCTTGATCCGGTCCGTCATTTGAAAATCGACTCCGATGGTGAACTGCCAGACCGTCGATTCCCCTTCGTCCTTTTCATTTGCCCTTGTGGACTGATATTCGGCACCCCCATGGATCTGAACAATGGGTGAAGTCTTGTAGCCGCCCCAAAGCGCGATTTCCCGCCGGTTGCCATTCGTGTTGAAGAACTCCGCGCTGAGTTCATCTGCGGTGGTTCGGAAGTGATTTTTGCCGCGTAAGAATTCCCGGTGCATAAGCTCGAATTGGGTTACCCGACCGACCCAACGCACGGTTGACTCGATCCGCATTTCGTCGCCCTGCTCGAACCAGATCTGATCGTCGAAGCGATCGGCGCCGTACCTCGTATAAGTGAGATTGCTTTGCCAAGCGATTCGATTTCCGTCCCAGCGGGCGCCAACAGCAGCCTGAAACTGATTTCCGGGCTCGTAATGTGGGGCGCCTTCCATGACGTCGTAGCTTCCCTTGTGTAGGTGACTCACGCCACCGCTGAAAACTAAGGAGGCGATGGGTTGCGTTGCAGCGGCGGCGAGATGGAGATCGACCCCTTCCCCCAAACGGTTCACCGGGAATCCCAAGACTTCCGAATAGAACTGGTTTGCAATATCAACTTCCAAAGGGGATAACAGATTCTTGCCGGTTGGCACCGAGACCCCGGTAGTCAATCGCACGCGACCTTCCGGGAATTCATAAGCGAATTTGAGTTTCGCATCCCCCACTCCACTCAAGCTGTCGTCTACCTCGCCTGCGTCGAAGCGCATCGTCGCGTTGGATTGGGAGACGTACAGCCACATATTCGGTGAGAGGGAAAGTTTTCCAAAGATCGGGAGGGCAACCTGGCTCAATCGCTCCTCAACCGCTTCAGGTTCGGAGGGGGTGAGTTTCCATGTCTGAAAGATGAGCGTGGAGCGGAATGTGTTTGGACTTCGCCCAAAGGCTGTCTCGGCAAATGACTTGCCCGACATTCCGCAGTAAAGGCAGGTTATTATGAGTATGATGCGTGCTGCACGATGTGTAGAACGTAAAATGTAGAACGTAAAAGGACGCATTTCACTTTGCCCGATCACCTTAAGTTGATGCAGCTATTTCCATTGGACTCTGATCGTTAACGCGCGATCCGTGCCCGGAAACTGTTGATTGCCATTCCCACGAACCTGCTGCGGTTCACCTACGGCCATAAAGCCCTGACCAAGCTGGATGTCGATCCGGTCCAAAAGGGCTTGACGCGACATAACTGACAACTCCTCATGGAGGAACGACTTTTCCAGATCATCGAGCCCAACCGCTTTTGCACCGTCTCTCATCAGTTGTTCCGCTAGATTGAGAAATAATCGGGCTCGCCAAAAATCTGGTTCTCCCTCGACTGCTCTGCGAAAAAACACAGCCGCTTTGTCATAAACTTCTGCGTCGAAGAACTTGCTTCCCTTTGCGAACTCGAGAAGGACGTCCGGATTTTCCGTTGGCATCCGCTCAATTGTCCTATCAGATGAGGTTGCGAAAATGCGCAGCACGCGATCAATCAGCGGAGGCATAGCGCCTACGAGATCGCCCGGCGTGCCAACAATCGGATCAAACTCATAGATTTCTCCCTGATGCACCCGCATCAAGGTCATGTCGAGTTGAAACTCGCCCGGCTCAGTCAGCCGCACCGTTCCTGTGAGAACAGTTCCGACGGCGAGCAGCCTACCGATCTGTGCCCCAAGTGTTACGTCCACCGGGGCTGCAACATCCAGACCGAGTCCCTCAAGCATGCCGTAAATCAGCGGCAGATCTGTCGTTGCCAGATTTGGGAAACTGCCTAGCATATTGCTAACGAGGTAGGTCAACGTGAGGGCGAACTCGGTCGATTCTTCCGTGCCATCGAGGCTGGCCAAGGGCATCACAGCGACGGTTTGATCTGATGCACCTTCGATTGTTATGTCTGCTTTCTGCGTGAGTATGTCGCTGATACGCTGTTGATGCCACTTCGCTTTCAGCCGCCAGTGATGAAATGTCACCAGTTCACGCAACGCTGCTAAACGGGCGATTTGTGCCAGGTGATCATAGGTCGCTAACGCCTGTTCGTATTGCGCGTTACGTTCGTAGGTCATGGCTAAGTACAATGTTGCGCCTGCGTCCGCCGGATTCAGACGATATGCACGTTCCAGATGCGGCTGCGCTTCTGCATATTCTCCCCGCCGATAATAGGCAATGCCGAGCTCGCGCCACGTGTGGGGATGCTCCGGCTCCGTGCGCACCGCATCCTGTAAGGACGCGACCGCCGAATGATAATCCCCCATCTCTAACGCTTGCTTTCCGTATTGGTATGGACTCACACCACACCCAATGAGAAACAGCGCCAGCAGGAGCGGTACGGCGTTTTTTGTACGCATCACTTTCGGCCCCCTTGTTCGCCGGGTGGTTTACGATAGAAATGAAAATGCCTGTACCGCCTTTTTTACGATACAGGCATTTCGTGAATCAGACCGAATCCTCAGTCGCCACATCCCTGCCGGACGGAGAGTTGGACTCAACCCTCCGGCAAATCTGCGCCGGGAACGGGGTGCCCTTCTGCCAATTCTGCTGAACGGTGGAGATGTCCCAGGCGTTTCTGCCCCATGGGTTCGTCCTCGAAGTAAAACGCCTCAAGGTCTTCATACACCTCCAGTACATCGTGCTCATCGCCGGCTTTGGTGCACACGATGTCACCCGGCCTGACAACGTACTCCTGTTCTTCTGTCAAAATCTTCGCGCACCCTTTGTAGACCAGCCAATATTCATGGTAATCATGGTAGTGCCGATCAAAACGTCCATCGCGGGGAACTTTGAAAATTCCTGCGGCAGTCACTTTGCTCCATTCGGGTCTGTTTCCTTCTCGAAGTCCATGATGTACAGGCATTGTGGCTTCTCCTTCAAGCAGTCAATCCGTTTGATAAAATGGGTTAATAAGCCGAGTTCTGTTTTCGATAAGTTGATTATGCTGCATATCTTTCTGAATAAAACGCTTGGTGTGAATTCAGATACACCGATTTCGTAGGGGCGGTGCTTGCTCCGCCCCCTTAACCTGATGCGTATGGGGCGCAGCAAGCGGCGCCCCTACACACCAAGCGTTAAAATATCCGACAGCCATTAAGGAATGGCGATCTGACTCCTACATTTGTCATTCTGAGGCGCCCTGCAAGCCTGTCCTGCCTGTCCCGCCTGTGCCGCCTGTGCTGAGCTTCGAAGTAAGCTTCGAGGTAAGCGACCGAAGGAAGTGCCTGTGGTGCTTCGAGGGGAGCTTGCCGAAGGAAAGAATCTCAGTTCTATTTTGCCAGCGGCAAAAGCAATTGCGGGTATTGAGGCGTCGTCTTTCGCCCATTGCTGGAAAGTGGCGCGGAAACGTCCGCTTGACCCTTTTTCTCCCGTATCATGGCAGCAAGCAGTTTTTCGCCTTCTTCCTGTGCTGTCTTGAGACGTGCTTCCAACTGATCGCAGAGGGTCATGAATTGATCGACTTTGGCGACGATGCGCTTTTGTTCGTTGACTGGTGGAAGTGGCAAGATTAGAGATCTCAAAGATGTGCTGTTGACATTCGGCTGTCCTGTTCCTGAAGATTTTTCGATTAACTGTTTCCAATAGATTGGTGATTCTGCAAACAGTTTGAGGTATTCAGCGGAGATCTCTGGCGAAGGCACAACTCGAATTAAATACGATGCAAACACAGCACGGTCTGAGATTCCTTTGACGAGGTAAGTTTTACCAATTGTTCCACCTGTCCGTGCAATTAAAATGTCGCCGTCTCGAAGCTCGTAGCCAAGAAAAGTACCGTCATCAATTTCGCAACCGGGAACTGAAGACCAATCAACGCGATTATTCTGGATGTCGGTAATTCTCAGCATCCGCACATCAGTGATAAAACGATCCGCTTTCGCAGTGTATCCGTAATGGACATTTATCGTGACTGGATCCAGTTTTGTCCACTTCCATCCGTCCGGCAGATCATACGGCACCTCACCCGCCTCGATCGGTGGCAAGGGTTTTGATCGCTTGATTTTCTTCTTTTTGATTAAATATGCCTTTTCCGTTTGAATACGCTCCAGCAACTCCGACGCTGGCTCATCATTCGGGTCTTGCAGCACCAGCTTCCCCTGCACGGCAAGCTG
>JAPUIP010000571.1 GCA_027296925.1 Candidatus Poribacteria bacterium
TTCGTATCGTCTAATGATACCACACACGTCCATAACAGAGATGAAAAGACTGATAGAAAATCAGTGGATACTAAATATGGTACGGGGTCGGATCGAAGTGAAAAGTATGATTCTCAAACAGAATGGAATTACGTCTCCCAGACCGGCCAATCACTCTCCTGCAAACGCTTCCAGAGGCGATCGAATGCGTCACTGCCGTCGTCCTCCCATTCGTCCAACCGGACACCGGGAGCGAAGGATTCGTCCACCCCCTGCTTCATGAGACGTTCCGCCTGCTGCAAATTCCGGTAGTAGTGTTTGAGCCCGCCGGGCAGCGTCACCACGGAGAGATACCGGGGCAATTCCGGCGCAGGCATTTGGGAGTAACGCTTCACCGCATCCTCATCCAGTTCTACACCCAAACCCGGTCCCTCAGGGACTTTCATGAACCCGCGCTGGACCGTGTGCGCTTCGACAATCAGGTCATCTTCGTAGGTATGGCTTGCCGTCACGCCCGGCAGGGTCGCTGTGGGCATGACTGCGCCGAGGTTGCAGGCGAATGCCGCGGTAATGCCGGTGCCCACATATTGCAGCAGGATGGGCGTGTTCGCCGCAGCAAAGGTCCAGCCCGCCGCCAACGCGCTCCTGATATTTTCGTGGCTACAGAGCGCTCCCTCGAAATCACCCGCGCGCAGCCCCGTCCAGGGTCCTGAAGGCTGACGCGACGCCGGCTCACTCAGCACACCGACGCCGTGCAGGTAGAAGGGGATGCGGATTTCCTGGTGGAGACGACGCCACCCTTCGATGTCATACGCGAAGATCGGCTCTTCTACCCCTTTGACCACCGGGATTTTCTCCAGTTCTCGTAGGATGGGCAGCGCCTTCTCAACGTTGATTAACGCACCGTTGAAATCGAACTCCACCCGAAAGTCCGGCGGCGCCACCGCCTGAATGGCATGGGATTGCTCAACAACATCATAAAACGCCCTGGCTTTGCACTTGAGCCCGCGATACCCGCGTTCCGCGGCGACCTGAATTTCAGCCGCAGTGTCTTCGGGGGACATGCAAGGCATCCACCACCCCATTGACACCCATTGCCGCACCTGCTGCCCCATCAGCTTCCATGCCGGCAAACCCAGGTGCTTGCCCATCAGGTCATAGCAGGCCATATCGAGGTTGAACCGTCCCTTGCCCATCACATGATCGAAGGGGTCGGTGCCGAGATACGCATCGAGCAAGTCCTGTTCGAAGGGGGGACCGATGTTTTCTCCTAAACCCGTCAGGCCGGTATCGGTATGGAATTTGTAGACCGTGACCTCATCGGTCATATTGAAGTGGTAAAATCTCTTGCGAATGCGCTCTTCGTATGGCACCCGCAACGGAATCGGTTCAATTGCTGTGATTTTCATAATGGCTCTCCGATCTGCAACTACTTTTCAAGATTAAAATTGTCATTCTGAGCAGGAAATGTAGGTCGGGTATGACGAAGTCTACCCGACAAATCTCAGTCGGGTAGGCGCTGCCATACCCAACCTACTATTGATTTTGCCTGATTACAACTGCCTCATGCCAACGACGTTGACGCTATCTCTCCAGGACCATCCCTTCCCGCTCGATTCGCTCGAACATGGTTTTGTACGCCGGCGTGCCGTCATCATCCCAGTACTCGGTCGATATCGGCGCGTTGTAACTCATGGGGATAAGACGGCTGCGGTCCGGCCGCACCATGAAAATGGAGTTGTCGGGGTCAGCGATATTGTACATCTTCGTCCCGTTTTTGAACTGTGACTTAATGATCCATTTCTCCTGTTTGGGCAGTTTCAAGTTCTCCAGACGCTCCAATTCACCCCGGTCAAGCGTGACTCCCAGGCCTGGAGACTCCGGCACACGCAGGAAACCGTTGATCGGCTCCAACCGTTCCTTCACCACATCGCTCTTCCAGGTCTCGGTATCGCCGAAGAAGTGAAATGTCCCTGTGGGAAAAGCAGACATCATGTGCGTCGTCATGGTGCGCGTAATCGTCCCGCCAACATTCTGGAGCATGAATGGACTATTGTTCGCGGCGAAGAGACCGGCACGTCGAATCGCATCCCCAATCTTGGAATGCCCCAGCATGTAGGCATCAGCGGGCTGCATCAGCACCTCGTAGGTCGCTCCCATCGGAAAATGGTGAAGGACAATGGGAAGCCGGCAACGCTTTCGCAACTCGATATATCCCTGAATATCCTCCCCCGGCAGCGGGTCTTCAAAGCAACCGGCGATGGGGTATTGGGACAGTTTGTCGAGAAGTTCAAAGATATGGTCGTCGGTGCCGTGCATGGTGAAGTCGTAGTGGATTTTGAATCCCTCCGGCGCGGCCGTCTGCATCGCCTCGGTCTGGTCAATGACGTTTTCAAAAGGCGAAAGGTGATACTTCAACCACGTGTACCCTTGCGCGGCGTACTGTTCAACCGTCTCCGCCATGAGACGTGGGTGTGTGGAAACCGTCCAACTGCCTACCGGCACCCAGGAGCGGTACTTCTGGCCGATGAGTTTGTACACCGGCACGCCGGCGAATTTGCCCATCAGATCGTACATCGCCGTCCCCAACCCCAGAGAGGTTTCATCTCCCATCCAATCGAAGGGGCTGGTGCCGATGTACTGATCGATGACCTCCTGCGGTTCCGTTCTCCCGCCTTCTCCCAACCCCACAAGCCCGTTATCCGTGTGCACAACGTACACGGTGCGTCCCACAGGGCCATAGAAGTGGTTAAGCTGGTAGGCAATCCAATCCACGTATTCGAGGGTAATTTCGTGAACTTCAATCTCGGCGATCTTCATTGTGCGCTCTCCATTCGGTGTTTAGTGGTTCATTTCTCAAATTCGACGAGGGTTTTAACCAACGCCTTTGTGACGGTGGCGAAGCCCCCCTCTGTCTGGGCGACCCCGTCTCTCCCCCATGCGCATCAGATTAAGGCGACGGAGACCGTCGCAGGAAGCATTCCAACGGAGACCGTCGGAACGAGTTGATGCGTACCAAATCAGTGATAACCTCGTTCCAATGCTCTGCGTTGGAACGCCCCAATTCGACGCTCCGCGTATCTGACATTTATAGAAACACACATTGGTACGAGATGTCATGGCCGGATTCCCATCATTCAGCCGCATCCAATTCCGGATACAATGCCGTATGTTTGCCTGCTCCGGACATGGCGATGACCGTGTTGCCCAACCACCGGACACGATAAGGCATCTCGTGCCCGAGGGCGCGCTCCTGGGTCAAAAACTGAGGTTGAGTGACAGTGATTTCGACGTGAGTCCCCTCACGGAGTTGGCTCAACCGGAAGTAGTCATCGCTGATTTTTGTCGGTACGTCTGTGCCGTCTATGGCGACTGCGAGTGACTTCCGCTCGCACCAGGGGGGTACGCGGATGGCCAACTCCATTGCGCGTTTGGGTTCGACGACGACTTTGCCGACTTGTGGAAGTGAGCTGGTGATGCGAACGGCATCATGTTCTCCAGATAGAAGCAGGTTGACGCGAACACTTCCATCCGATTCACTGGTGACTGTGTGCTCCCATGCGGCGGCGATGCCTTGCAAGGCCGCCCCGGTCAAATCCGAGTTATAGGAGTGGAAACCGTTGGGTTCGCCGAAGCAAAATGCGCCGTGAGCCCGACGACGCAAGCCTTCATAAGCGTGCTTTTCGGTGTTCGCCATCCCCTCATTTTCGACCACCCATGAAAGGTCGTCCATCTGGGAGGCAAGCAGATGGTTGCGCAGCATGCGTTCCGCATCTTCAAAATAGGCGGTGTATCCGGCCGTGCCAAGCAGACAGGCTGCCTCAATCAGATCGGCGGTACAGTTTGCCTCGCCCCGTCCGTATGTTGCCCTAACGCTCTCCTTGACCCAGCCGGTCTGGGTCCGATACGGCAGCATCCCTACATCAAAAACACGCCGTGCGCGATCGATAAATTCCTGTTGATTCGTAACAAGCCCAAGTTCCACCAGCGAGGCGACGGTGCCGGTGATGGAGTGGATGTGGGTGCCGGCCGCCGGAGTCAGTTCTCCGCCCTCTCCAAAGCTAACGGCAAGCACGTGGCGGGCAAAGCGAAGCGCCAGATCAACGCCGCGTGAGTCGTCGAAGGTACGGCTGTAGGCAAGAAGCGCGCTAATCGCTCGCCCGGAGGTCGTCGTCGCCAAGTTTTCTTGCTGCCATCCCTCCGGTCCCAAGCGCGCGCCGGGATAGGTCCCCGACCCTCTGGTGGACGCTTCCATCGCCGTCACCAGGGCGCGTGCGTAACGCTCAGCCTGAGGGTCCTCCAAGATTTCCCGGATGGCGATCAGGCCCAGCAATGCCTCTCGCTGATGGTGCATAAACGCCATCGGGGGCGCTGGGTCATAGCCGATGTCGTCCCAGGCAAAACCATCGTTGTGGTTGCAACTGGCGAACATCTGTTTGCGCAGTCCATTCAAAAGCTCAGTATCGTCCGGCAGCCCGGTGATTTGGGCACACACATTCAGCGCATGAAGAAAGCGGCCCACGGTGTGGGGTGTATCGCCGGCTTCATGCTGTGACCAGATCGGCGGAGAAATCAGGTTGAAACGAAAGTACGGTCGGCAGTCCCGCTCGCGGTCCACGCTGTTACGAATGTGCGCGATACCGAGTCGCACACTCTCATGTAGGTCAATCGGCTGCATTGGATTTTTCATCGCATCCCCTTTCTTGCTTATTCCACAAAGTTATGCCCTCTTCCATTGCGCATCGCCATTTTAGCAGATCGTCAGAGTGGGGTCAATATCAAAGTGAGGCGAAGGAATTTGGTTGCATTTGACGTGGAAAACTGTTAAGATAGCTGACAATTGGTCACTGGCATTGATGGCAGTAGAGGACATCTGATGAGGAAAGGAAAGTGAAGAAATATGACACCACAACGCAAAGTGTATCTCAATGGCGAGTTTGTCGCCGAGGCAGACGCGAAGGTCTCGATCTTCGATTCAGCGCTGATGTTCGGCGACATGGTGTTCGAGATAACGCGCACTTTCAACGGGAAACCGTTTCGCCTGCGTGAACACCTCGAAAGGCTTTATGCGGGACTTAAGATCTTGGAGATTGACTGTGGGCTGACGATCGACGAGATGGAGAAAGAGACGCACCACACGATCGAGGTCAATCGCCCATGCTTCCCTGACGGTCTGGACTTTCAGATCATGCACGACGTTTCTCGCGGCCCGCTTGGATTCTACCAGTCGATTTTTCCGGAAGGCGCGCGTCCGACGATCACCATCAACTGCTGGCCGCTGACGTGGCATGTCGGTGCATTTGCCGATACGTACGAGACGGGTGTCCATGCCGTCATCCCGCCACAACGGTCGGTGCCGGCGCGTCTCATCGACCCGAAGATCAAGAACCGCAGCCGCATCTACTATCAGGTCGCGAACCAGCAAGCGCAGAAGGTAGACTCGAAGGCGTGGGCGCTGCTGACCGATGAAGACGGGTTCATCACGGAGGGAACAGGAGCGAATTTTTTTATCGTCAAGAATGGTGAATTGTTTACGCCGGAGCCGCGCAATATCCTGCGCGGCGTGACACGGGACGCCACGATCAAGTTCGCAGCGGAGGTCGGCATCCGTTGCCATGAGTGCAATCTCGAACCTTACGATGTGGCAACGGCGGATGAGGCCCTCTTCACGAGCACGCCGTTTGTGATGATGCCCGCAACGCGATTCAACACACAGCCGATCGGGACTGGAGCGGTTGGCCCCGTAACACGCGGACTGCTGAACACCTGGAGAGAGGTGGTCGGTGTGGACATCGTTGCGCAGGCCAAGCAGTATGCAAAGGATGCTGAAAGCTGATGGGCTGTGCCGGACTTTAAGGAGGAATCATGAAAATAACGCGCATCCGAACCCGTGTCATGGGGACGCCGGGACGGAATTGGATTTTCGTCTTCATCGAAACGGACGCGGGCATCACCGGCATCGGCGAAGCGACCACCGAGTATCAGGAGCTCGCTGTCGTCTCGGCGATCGAGGAGTACTTTGCGCCGGTCCTCGTAGATCGG
>JAPUIP010000572.1 GCA_027296925.1 Candidatus Poribacteria bacterium
ACCCCGGTTGTTTGGAACATTATACGCCAAAACACACTGATATTCAAGTATAGAAAGGGTTCGCGTCGCTTCCTCCCCTCAAAGTTCGGGATTCCACTGCACGATTAAAATCGGCAGCTTCCGCGACGCGGGTAATTGTGAGATGGTTCAATGATGAGCTTGCCGGTCCAGCATCGAGGTACGAGGAACTGGGTCTCTCGGTATGGAAGGCATGGCTTGACTTTCTGGGGAGCGCTGCCTAAAAGGGCAAGAGCCCACCAACAAACCGTGTAAACGCTGGAGGTATCATGGCTGACGGACAACATTTCATCACACCTTCTCCACCGCAAATCCCGTTTGATATGGGACCTTCTCCTCGCGAAGGAAGGACGCTGCCTACGGTCGCTGCGCTGTGTAGCGTCTATCATCCGGGGTCACATTCCCAGCATACTGTAGACCGTTTTCTGATGGGGTACGAATATAATGGTCGGATGCACTATCCACCGTTTCGCGTGGTTTCAATGTACGTGGACCAGAAACCGAAGACGGATCTGAGTCAATTCCGCACCCAACAGTACGACTGTCAGATCTACCCGGACATCACTTCGGCGCTGACACTCGGTACCGGCGAATTAGCGGTCGATAACGTGTTGCTGGTCTGCGAAAATGGACAATACCCTTCAAATGAAAAAGGGCAAATCTTGTATCCGCGCTATGAGTTCTTTCGAGAGATGGTCGGCGTGTTTCAAGCAAGTGGCCGGAGCGTTCCGGTTTTCAACGACAAGCACCTTTCGTATGATTGGGAGAAGGCCAAATGGATGGACCAACAGCGCCGCGCGTTGGGCTTTCCGATGTTGGCGGGTTCTTCTCTGCCCGTGACGTGGCGTTTGCCTGAGCTCGAATTCCCTTTGGGTGTTGAACTTGCCGAAGCGGTTGTGGCCTACCCGGGCGGTGTCGAGTCTTACGGCATCCATGCATTGGAAACGTTGCAGTGTATGGTCGAACGGCGGCTTGGCGGAGAGACCGGTATTGCCGCTGTCCAATGCCTCGAGGGTGAAGCGGTTTGGCAGGCAGCGAGGGAGGGGCGCTGGTCGCGGGAATTGTTGGATGCGGCGCTCTATCGGCGTTTGCCCCGCGCTGTCGTTGAGAAGCAGTCGGCCTGGACAAACACTCAGTTGGAGGACGTATATTCGCGCAGACCGCCGGTCAACGAGCTGCCAGAGACAGGGGTCAAATCGCCGGTGGCGTTGCTGGTGGAATATCGAGACGGGCTTCGAGCCGCGTGTATCAATTTGGGGACTTATGTTGGCGACTTCACCTTCGCGGCACGCTTGAAGAATGGCGACATTGCTTCGACCCTGTTTTTCCTGGGCGGCGGGCCTCAATCGGCTTACCACGGTGTGCAAGTGCACCACATCGAAGATTTATTTCGAAACCATCGACCGAACTACCCCGTTGAGCGGACGCTGCTGATGTCCGGCGCCCTATCCTTGCTGATGGACTCCCGTGGTGACTCCCACAAGTGGATAGAGACGCCGGAGTTAGGTGTCTGTTATGATGCCCCCGGAGATTCCCAGTATGAGCGAGGCCCGATGCCGTATCTCTGTCCGTGGTGTCCCAATGGCCGGTATGAAGCCCCCAAATCGTAATGCCGACAGCGCCGAAGCGAATGTCAAGACAGCGAAAATGATGAATGACGCCGGTATCTGCAATATTTTGTAATGGTCAAAATGATTGTTTACAAGTTGTCGAAACCCAGGCGCCGCGCAGAATCACCTCCGTTTTTCCTCTGCGAGTTCTCTGCGTCCTCTGCGCCTCTGCGGTGAGGAAATACGACGTGTAAAGCATCACGTTGACCAATACAGTATCTGCAATATTTGAGGTGCATCCATGGACGAAGCACTGCACTGGACATTTGACGACAACCATCGAAATCAGATGCCATTTTTTCAGGATCAATTGGTGAAGGATGGCGGCTGTTTGTCCGTGATACCCGGCTCACATTGCAGCCCGCTCCATGAAGTGTTGTGGTCGCTTCATGGCGACATCCCTGAACGGGGAGCGCACCTCGTGGCGCAGCCCGGTGTCAATCCGTTCGGCATTTCCGCGGGTCATATTCCGTCTTTCTCCGTCGAAACTCAGCCGGGGGATGTCGTCTTCTTTAGTCATCAACTTTGGCATGCTTCATTCGGCGGCAGAAGCGGACGACGCATGTTCGCTTTGGGCTATAAGGCCAAGCCAACAAATGACATCGAACGTCGGTATGCACGGAGATTTTTGTTGACCCAGAAGTGAAAACCGGGTAAAATGGCGAAAGTCGATTTCCCAAGTGGGTCGTCAAAGCTGCCGAATGAGACGGTTGGTTATCATCCATATCCCACAGCTTCGGAGAGTTATTGTTAAGAGGCGTTATGGGAAATACCAAATCAGAACATCAATGACCTGTCAAACCGTAAAAGGAAAATGGCGATGTCTACCCCGAGTTTGAAGCAAGTCGCGCCCCTGACGGCAAACCAGATTGCAAAGGTCAAGCGCGACGGATTCCTGGTTCTGAAAGCGGTGCTCGATCCTGAGCTCTGCGGCCAGGCCCGTGACGACATGTGGGAGGCGATTGAGACCCACCTTCCCCGTATGAAAAGGGACGACCCCTCCACGTGGGGTCCCATCACAGCGGAGGAGAGCGCCAGGCTAAAGGCGCAAAGACCGGCGGGCGGAGGCGATCCGTATTTCAGCGGCAGCGAACACCGATTCACCGTCCGCAATGGGGCTGAAGAACTCCTTCTCAACTTAGCGCCCCGAGCGCTGTGGCAAGTCGCTGAGCAACTTCTGGGCGAGGGGACAGTGGTGTGGCCCGCTGGGCTCGACGAGTCGGGCAGCACGACCGGCCCGTGTTTCATGTGCGACGACGCAGTGGGAGGTCTTGTCAGCCACGTGGGGCACGAGATGGGCTGGCCATCGAAGGGGACCTTCACGACAGAGAAGGCGTTGCGGTTGCCCAAGACCGGACCTGTATGGCTCAATGGGCAGGGGACACGTGGATTATATTGCACGCTACCGAAAAGCCCGTCTCCTGGGCCCGATTACCGCGGCGCCCACTCCGACGGGGCGTGCTACGGCCGAGGGCGGCTACAGATGTCAGCATACATTGACGACGTACCGCCCAACTCCGGCGGCTTTACCGTGTGGCCAAAAAGCCACACGCGGATCTGGCGGGAACAGTGGAAGGCCTTCTTTGCCGGTGAGAAGCACACCGACAAACATTTGGCGGTGCGCCGTGCGGGCGGTTATACCGATCCCGTCATTGGGCAGATTAAGGCCTCTACCCAACCGTTCGATTGCCACGGCCCCGCCGGTACCGTGGTGTTGTGGCACACCAAAATTCTGCACCTCGCGGGGCAGAATGCTTCTGACGACGTGATCCGCCAAGCGACGATCTATGGTTTCCTCAAAACACCTGCGGCGCTCCCCGACGCCCTCGTGGTGGACAACACAAACGGCGACATCTGGCGGGATTGGTCCGATGAAGTGCGTGGGTAACCCTTGACGGTACCCGAATCCAGCCGGCAATAAGGCGGCCGGTCTCGCTGGACTTTGCCGCCTCAACATGAGATCCATCCGGACACCGATTTGAATTGACACCCCGCCGAAAACAGGTATAATGAACCCTCAAATCACACCGTCAATGGGAATGCGGCGGACCGAAGCCGTTTGTAATCTGTATCGTCACATGATGACTGGATAAACCGGTGATTTTCAGTCCGTTACATTCCCATATTAGCGAGGTCAATGATGACACAATTCAGTCGAACCTGGTGGGGCGTCCGGTTCATCGACGCCCTCGAACAGATCACCGACCCCGGCCGGCTGGGACGTGGCCGGTCCTACGCCCGAAACGGGAAAATTATCGAATTTCATCTGTCAAAAGGCAAAATCAACGCCAAAGTCCGAGGCTCAATCAATCCCTATTTTGGTGTGTATAAAGAACCGCTCTATCAAACCACAATCGGTATCACACCCATCCCCAAAAACCACTGGTCGAAGCTGATAAAATCCATTTCATCGAAAGCGGCTTACGTCTCTAAACTCCTGATGAACGAAATGCCAGAGAATATTGAAGATGCTTTCTCCGATCTTTCTCTCAGCTTATTGCCACGCAACCGAAAGGACTTTAAAACCAGTTGTTCCTGTCCGGACTGGGATAACCCGTGCAAACACATCGCCGGCGTTTATTATCTGGCGGCCAGGGAATTTGATAGAGATCCGTTCCTCATCTTTCAGCTGAGGGGGTTGTCGAAGGAAGAACTCCAATCCGAGCTCGCCAAATCGCCACTGGGGCAAATTTTATTATCTCAGTTAAAGACCGAAGACGAGATCGATTTAGCGCCGTCGGCATCGTACTATACGAAGCCGGCGGAAGAGCCGGTTGATGAGACGTCTCTTCGGGCATTTTGGACCGGCGCGGGGAAACTCCCCCAAAGCGCAGAAGCCCGCGCACCATCAACGATTCCAGCGGTTCTGATTAAGAAGGGCGGGGATTACCCATCGTTTTGGGATAAAGATGTCTCATTCGTGACGGTGATGGAACGGTTCTATGAAATCGTCCGAAGGAAGAACCGAAAAAATTGGTAGAGGCGTGAGCGATGAAAATACTACACGGCACCTGGATTCCAGAAAATACGGATGATTATCAGCAGCATGGCGGATTTTATCTGTGGGTCGAGACTATCGTCGCCAACCGCGGAAAAAAGGCAAAACATGACCACCCCCACAGCTTGAGGCAAAAGCCACTGGAAGACTTTCTGA
>JAPUIP010000573.1 GCA_027296925.1 Candidatus Poribacteria bacterium
ATTTAACAACCGCTGGACTTCCCGAAAAACGTCCTCGCGCCCATAAAAACCTGCCTCTTTGCTAATCGGATTTCCCGCGATGTAAGGGTTCTGAAGGATCCGGTTCATTCTGGCTCCTCTTTGAATTTCAATCCCAAAAAGGCACGCATACTTGAAAAAAAACGTGATACGTAATTCGCTGGTTCATTTCCTCAAACACATCACGCATTCCGTTTCAGATTAACTCATCCGCCTTCATCCATTCAATCGTCTGATCAAACGCAGCGATGGTCTGCTGCACATCTTCCTCGGTATGAGCCGCCATCGTCATCCCACCATTTCCGGCGATATCGATGCCGTTGAGTAGCATCCCGCATCTCAGGTTCTTGGTGAGTTCGGCGTTGCTGCCGCCTTTCAGCGTACGATAGTCCCACGTGTAAGGATCGAAGTCAGCGGCACGCAATTCAGCGTCGCCATGCCCAATGAGGAACTTCACCCCGGAGAACTCGCCGTAGACGGCCCAATCGAGACCGTGCTGATCTATGACTTCGTTCAGCCCATTCCGCAACATCGCCGCCGTGCGATTGACCTGCTCATGCGGTATGCCCGTTTTCACGATCTTCAGCATGGCGATTCCGGCGGAAGCGGATAGCGGGTTGGCGTTAAATGTCCCCGGATGCGGCATCTTTTTCCCACGTTGGGATGCCTTCTCCTCCCTAATCGAGATTAGATTCAAGATCTCCTTTTTCCCGACGACGGCACCGCCGGGCAATCCGCCGGCCAGGATTTTGGCGAGTGTCGTGAGATCGGGCGTGATCTGATAATACCCCTGTGCGCCGCCAGGAGAAACCCGGAAACCGGAGATCACCTCGTCGAAGATCAGGATGACACTGTAATCTTGCGTGAGCCCGCGCAACTGCCGGAGGAATTCACCGTTGGTCGGGATGACGCCGAAGGAGGCGCCGGTTGGTTCCACAATGAGACACGCGATGTCGGGATCTGATTGCAGACACCGTTCAACCGCGTCAATATCGTTCGGTGGACAGACGACCGTTGCGTCGATCAATCCCTTCGGAATTCCCGGAACCGGCGCGTCATACGGTGGGTTCACACTGAGGATGACTGAATCGTGCCAGCCGTGAAAGTGTCCCGCAAATTTCAGTACCTTGTTTTTCCCCGTATAGGTCCGCGCTAGCCGGATCGCCATCAAGGTCGCTTCCGTTCCCGAACCGACGAATCGCACACGTTCTGCAGAAGGGACCAACTCCATCACCAGGCTTGCCCACTCCAGCTCAAGGGGATGGCTTGCCCCGTAGTGCGTCCCACGCGACATCTGATGCGTTACAGCTTCAACGATTTCAGGATGACTGTGCCCAAGCAAAAGGGCGCCATGCCCCGACCAGTAATCGATAAATTCGACCCCGTCCAACCCCCACTTTCTCGCCCCTTGGGCGCGATCAATGTAGACGGGAAACGGGTCGGTGTATCGGCTATCATGCGTCACGCCGTCGGGAAAAATATAGTTTGCCCGCTCTGCGAGTTCTCTGTCCTTTTCAAAAACCTTTTGATACCGTTCCAGAATTGTGTAGTTTGCCATCGGTTTTTCCTTCCCCAACCTTTGCTAAGATTGTACCAACCGGGCATCCGTCGCGAATAGGTCGGCTAAAATACGGCGATCGTGATCGAATGCCAATTCGGGAAGCGCATCGGGCGGAAATAGACGTGCATCTAGCGCTTCTGCACGGCCCGCCGGTACACCCGCTACAATTGAACCCACGTAAACGACGAGGACGACTGTGCGCTCTGCATTCGAGTAGACCCCCAGCAATCGATCCAGTTGCACTGCAACATCGGCTTCCTCTTTCGCCTCTCGAATCGCCGTTTCCTCTGGCGTATCGCCGATATCGATGTAACCTGTCGGAAAGCTCCAGAGCCCACGCTTCGGTTCATTGCCGCGCTGTATCAGCAGTAGTTTTCCATCTCTCACGGCGAAGACACCCGCAACCGGCTTCGGATCTCGATACAGGATAAAATCACACGCCGTGCATGCCTGACGCATCTTTTCCTCAATAACGCGGTGATCGAGAGCACCCGCACATTTTGGGCAGAATTTCATGCTTGACTGGGTGTGTGTTGTGCCGTGGGAGGGAGGTGTGGTGATGTTCATCGTTTCATCCAACTCCAGGCGATTCCATCTGAAGATGATTCAAAAACTGACAAATTTTTATCCCAAGAAGGCTTGGCAGTGGGCTAATGATACAACAAATGACCAAATATGTCAATCATTGATTTGAGGGAATTCAGGGGTATTTAGCGCTCAGAAATTAAGGTGGCTGCAATCCTTGTCCCATTTTCTGACCGCGCATTTTCTGGTTGACAGCGCTGTTTGAGTGAGTATAATAACACGCGCCGAACGGCTGCTCGGTTGCCGCCCAAAATATCCTGTATATCAATCTGAAAATAGAGCGGAGTCATTTGATAGCGAGTAAAGGCCTGATCTGTGACGAGTGATTGGGCATCCAAAATTGACCCAACGAATGAGGACATGTGACATGCCTACCAACAGCAACGCAAACCGAAACCTGCGTCCGAACATCCTGTGGCTGTGTACGGACCAGCAGCGTTATGATACGATTGGCGCGCTGGGGAACCCGTACGTGTCAACCCCGAATATCGATCAACTGGTTCATGAAGGGGTGGCGTTTACTCACGCTTATTGTCAGAGCCCAATCTGCACGCCCAGCCGAGGGAGTTTTTTGACGGGAATGTACCCCAGTGCGGTGCACGTCAACGGCAACGGCAATGCACATTTTCCCGATCATCCCCCCCTCGTGACCCGCACCCTGGCCGAAGCCGGGTACGACTGTGGCTTGATCGGTAAACTGCACCTGGCGAGTGCGTACCGCCGCATTGAACCCCGAGTGAACGACGGTTACCGCTACTGGCAGTATAGCCATGCACCCCGCGATGATTGGGAAAAGGGACACGACTACGCAGACTGGGTACGTTCAAAAGGTTCCGTCTTGGGGGAATTGACCCAGAGCATCGAAGGCGTCCCTGCTGAATTTCATCAGACCACCTGGTGCGCGGAAAAGACGATTGAATTCATTCAGCAGAAGCGTGACGTTCCCTGGCTGGCCAGCGTGAATATCTACGACCCCCATCCGCCCTTTAATCCGCCGCAGACCTACAGGGAGATGTTTGAACCCGCGAAGATGCCCGGACCGCTTTTCCGAGAGAGTGACCTGCAACAGCAGAAGAAACTGGAAGCGGTCGATTTCCAGTCAAAGGGGCGAGCCCCGGAAGAACTGGATATCCGTAGCCCGATTGTACCTCGGTCTCCGGCGGCGGGTGGTTCGGCTGACCCAGCTTCAGCCGGCGCGCGAGATGCGAAAACCCTGCAGGCCGCTTATTATGCCATGATTAAGCTGATCGATGACCAGGTGGGGCGTATTATGGAAGCATTGGAGGAAACCAACCAGCGGGAGCAGACGGTGGTCATCTTTACCAGCGACCACGGGGAAATGCTTGGCGATCACGGGTTGATCCAGAAGGGGTGCCGGTTCTACGAGGGGCTGGTGCGTGTCCCGCTGATTTTTTCCTGTCCGGGACAGTTTGAGTCGGGGGTGAAAAGCGGTGCGCTCGTGGAATTGGTTGACAAGGCGCCGACGTTGTTGGAACTGGCTGGGTTGGACGTACCCGAGCGGATGCAGGGCAAATCTTTGCTGCCGCTGCTTCGGGGAGAAACCGATCCGTCACATCATCGGGATTTTGTCCGCTGTGAGTATTACGACGCCCTGGATCAGCCGGACGGCACCTTTGCCACGATGTACCGGGATACGCGTTATAAACTTGTGGTATACCATGGCCACGCGCACGGAGAGCTCTACGACCTGTTAGCGGATGCGGAGGAGTTCGATAATCTGTGGGATGACCCCGGCGCCCAGCAGCTCAAATTGGAGTTGATGAAGCGAAGCTATGATGCGTCGATGTTAGCCATGGACCGGGGGCCCCGACGAATTGGGCCCATGTAAAAACAAACCCGCTTGCGAAAGGAGTCAGAACAAATGAAAGGCTCACACCTTATCGAAGTCCTCCGACCCTGGTTGGACCAAAAGCTCGGCGTGCCTCTGGATTTTGCGGGTGCCGATCCGATACCCGTGTATGAAAGCGAGGCGCGGCTATCGGACGTATCGCCACTGTGGGCGATCCGGATCGGCGAAGTTGGGCTCGTCACAGCGCACCGGCAGTGGGCAGACGCGCTGAAATCGGCGGTTGCGAGCTTGACGTCGGAGGAGCTCTTCTCAACGTTCGGTGCTTATGAACTGGCGCGTGTCTTACTGCCTGACGGTATCGGAGTGTGGGGACCAAGCTGGTATCTCGTCGGTGACGGCAACTGTTTTCGCCCGGCGGCGGATGCGCGCCCCGTACAGATAGACGCGGCGGAGCTACCCGAGGTGGTTGATGCTCGCATTTTCTGGCATTGCTTCCCCAATGAAGCGATGGTCGGTTTCGGCATCTTTGAGAGTGGCAAACTGGTAGCACTCGCAACGGTCCGCGCCGAGGACGAAGACCGTCTCTGGGAAATCGGCGTGGATGTAGCGCCGGAAACCAAAGGTCGTGGATTGGGCCGCGCCGTCGTCAGTTCTGCTGGCCGCTGGATACTCGAACACAACCGGCTTGTGCTGGCCACGACGGCGCCCTGGAATGTGCCGTCTGCCCGTGTCCTCCGCTCCGTGGGACTGCAATATATCATGTCCGGCATGACGGGTATGCCCGCTCCATTCCGCGTGCCGCCACAGCCGCTCGGAAGTCCCTACCCGGGTGCCGAGATGCGTCATTATTATCCGGGCTGGGCAATCAACAAAGACATCAAACCCGCGAGTGAAGATTGATATCGTGGCTTTGTTTGGCGCTACCTTATTGCCCTCTTAATGTGTTCCTGCGTTCAAGCGGTATTTCGAGAGAGTGGGCGGCCGACAAAAAGGAGTACAGCAGACCGCTTTTTTCCCGTCAAGGAGAGGATCGCAATCTTTTAGCCAATCATATGGAACTGTGTTATAATACCCTCAAAATTACTCTGAGGGGGAAGAGCCATGTATAAACAGTATTCAGGTCCCAACGAAGCTGTGCTGGAAGCCCAGGCAAGAGTGTGCACCGGTCCTCATCAGACAAGGCCTTTGGGCACAAAAGCAACGGATGCGATCCAGCCAGACGCGATTCTTGAAACCATCCTGAAATCGGTCAAGGGCGAATTGCCGGTTGATCAGGCGGTCTCAGAAGCCCAGATGGGGGCGTTTTTCGCCGCGATGACGATTCGGAAGGGCTTTCCAGAAGCGACGCAGTGGAGTGAGGCAGAGCTTGCCGCCTTCGACAAATACGGTGCGGATTTGGCAAAATTGATGCCGCCGGAGATCCAGTTTATTATGAACCCAGATCGGGGGTATAAACCGGCCAATCCCGCGGAAAAGATCATTGTTAAAGTCGTTGAAAAGATTCTTGCGGGAGGCCATCTGACCTACGATGAAACGCGGCACATGGGGAAAGCTATCTTGACTGGGAAAGCGAAGGAGGCTTTGACAGGTGCAGCCCTCATCGGTCAACGGATGAACCTTGAAACGTACGACGAAGTGCGCGGGTATTTAGACGCCGTTTTCGAACCCGAGCAGGTGCGTCACGTCGCCGTCGATTCGCTGACGCACTTTGGCGAACCGTTTGACGGCGCAACGCGATACTTTCGACCGACGCTCTTTATTGCAGCGGTACGAGCGGCTTTGGGAGAGGCCTCGGTACTGCATGGTGTTGATGCAATGCCGCCGAAAAATGGCGTGACCGAAGAGAAGATTCTGCAGGTTCTTGGTGCGCGTACAAACCTTTCTCTTGAGCAAGCTGCCGCGCTAATCGAAGCGCCAGAGGTTGGCTTTGCGTATGTGAGTCAGCGGGAATATTCCCCCGGCGCCTACGGCATTCGTGAACTGCGTGTTCACATTAAAAAGCGTCCTCCCTGGTCGGCAACGGAAAAGGCGCAACAACTGTTTTCTGCTCCCGGCGCGAACTACATGGTGATTGGATATTACCACCCCGGCTACGAAGAGCCGCTGCTTCGGTTGATATGGGAACGCGGCTTCCAGGCCGGACTTGTGGTTAAAGGGGAGGAAGGCACGAGCCATTACGCCCTGCGTTTGGGAAGTCCATCAACGGGGGACCGCCAGGCGGTTAATTATTCCCAGGGGTTTCGGCGTGTAGGCGAAGGGCGCGAAGATTTCGCGTTAGATCTAGATCCGAAAGCCTTTGGGTTCAACTACGAGAAAAATCCGCGCCTGGCAATGGCGAGTCCTGAAGCATTTGCGGAGGCGGGGATGGCGGCGTTATCTGGGGGCAGAGGACCGATATATGATCGACTTGTGCTCAACACCGCGATGACCGATCATCTGTTGGGACTTTGCCCGGACGTGAACGAAGCGATTGAGCGGACGAAAGCGGCAATCGATAGCGGTCGAGCGTTGTCGCATCTGAAGGCGTATATTGAGAAAAGCAGGGGATAGCATGAAGCGGTTCCGTATCACCACAATTTCACGTTAGCTCCTCCAACTGTGCTTCTGCCGCCTTTAGATCTGCGGTATCAAATCCTTCGGTGAACCAGCCGTAAATGCCAGCAAGCAACTGCCGGGCATCCTCCTTTTTCCCACGCTGTTGCCACAGCCGACTCAAGCTCATCGCCGCCCGCAATTCCCAAGACCTCGCGTGCTGACGGCGAGCAGTGTCGAGGGCTTGTCGAAAACAGACCTCAGCCTCCGCTTGATTTTCTGTTGACAGCGTCAGCAGCAATTCCCCTTTAAGCCGATGCAGCTCCGGCTCATGGGAGCGCTCATCAGTTGTTTCCATCGCAGCGATTGCCTCAGCCAACACCGTCCATCCGCGCTCTGGCTGACCCACTTTCCCATACGCCTCGGCCAACAGCGCTAGAAAATACGGACTCAGCATCCCAGCTCCAGTTGCTCGCCAGGCGTCCAGCCCCTGGCGCATCTGTGCGATTCCATCATTCTCCTGTCCCTGTGCGGTCAACGCCCAACCCCGCAGAAAAGTTCCTCCGGCTACCCATAACGGAAATCCCTGTTCGGTAGCGACTGCAAACTCTGACTCCGCCTGTCCCTGGAGGATTTTTGGCTCACGCCGGCATTGATGAACCAAACCCGCAAAGTGCCGCGCAACCGCTGTGCTGAAAGGGTGAGATAGCTCCTGAGCTAAGGTCAGCGCTTCCTGAATTCTCCGGAGCGCCTGGTCGGGATAGCCGAGGCACCACAACACCGAAGCGGTATAGGCAAGACAGGTCATCCCGGGATCTGCCAGGTAATAGAGAAAGGCGTGGGAACGGTGCTGTTGCGAATCGTATAGGGCAATCCCTTTTTCCAGATGCGATCGCGCGGCTTCTAACTCTCCGAGATAGTACAGGGTTGCCCCCAACACCCGGTGTGCTTCCACGAGAAAGGCCCGGTCTTTTACACTCTGAGCCAAGCGCAGAAGCTGCTCCCCCAGCTCACGCGCTGTTCGTAAATCCGCTCGTACCAGATAAAACAACCATAATCCAAACAGTACCGGAAACAGTTGTGGTGCCTCGCCCGATTGCCGACATAGTTCCCGCGCGCGGGTGTAGGTATCTTCCACCTCTGGTGCCGCGTAACCTTTCGTGGCTATTAACGCCGGGCCAAGGGTCGTACGCAAAATCAACTCTTGTTGCGCCCGCTCGGGCGTATCCGGGAGCATCTGGAACAACTCTAACCCTTTGGTGATATGACGAATCGCTTCCACGTTCGCCGAGCGTTCGATGGCCCTTTCGCCCGCCCGCTGCCGGTAGAAAATGGCTTCGCGGTGTAGGCCCGCTGTCGTGCAGTGATGAGCCAAAAGTTCCGGCTGCGTCTCGACGATTTCTGGAAACTGATCCACTAACACGAAAGCAATCTGCTGATGGTATTGCTGCCGAGTGCTCTTGAGTAGCGACTGATAAGCCGCTTCCTGGATGAGAATGTGCTTGAAGGAGTACGTCATGCCACTGCCGGTGTGATGCCGTAGATCAAGTACCTCCGCGTCCACTAACTGGGCTAACTCTTGCTGAAGTATCGTCTCCTCCAGCGGCGAAACGGCGGCGAGCAACTCATAACTGAATTCCCGACCAAGAGTGGCCGAAAGTTGAGCGACCTCTTTGGCGGTAGATAACTGATCTAGCCGCGCCATGAGCAAATCCTGTAGCGTCGCCGGTACCACCAGCGGGGGCAACGGCCCCGTCAACTCATAGTGATTCCCTTGTTTCCGAAGCATTCCCGACTCCAAAACCATCTTCGTTAATTCCTCCACAAACAGAGGATTCCCGTCGGTTCTAGCAACGACCTGCTTCAGCACTTCAGCCGGCAACGCCTTGTCCTCTGTCATCCGATCCACCATTATCGCCACCTGTTTCCGGGTTAATCGGTTCAGCGTAATCGGTGTCATATACGAGCGGATCGTCCAGGGCGGACTAAAATCTGAGCGAAAGGTGAGCAGCGTGAAGATACGGGCGGTCGGTTCCTGGTTGATGATGAGGTCGAGCAGTTCCAGCGTAGAAGGATCTGCCCAGTGCAAGTCTTCGACGATCAGCAGCACCGGCCGCTGTACCGCCGGCTCCAGTAGCAGCACCTCCAGCAAGGCTTCAAGGGTTTTTTGCTTACGGCTTTGCGGGGTCAGGGTTAGGTCGGGATAGCGGTCATCAGGCATCGGAATAGAAAGCAGAGCGGCAAACAGCGGGACCATCTCCTCAAGCGCAAAGCCGGATTGTCTGAGGAACGCCTCCAACTTGGAAAGCTTTTCCTGTGAAGAATCTTCCCTTTCAAACGAAAGCATGACCCGCTGTAAAAGATCTATTACGGGATAAAGCGCGCTATTCTGGTAGTATGGTGAACAGCGGCACTCTATAAGCCATGCCTGGGCCTCCTGAGCTGCATGCTCTTTCAACACCCGCGCCAGCCGGGATTTTCCGATTCCCGCTTCCCCACGGAGTAAAACGGTCTGTCCCATTCCTTCCTTAACCATTTCCCAGCGTTCAAGCAGCAGTCCGACCTCCTGCTCCCGGCCGACGAGGGGGGTGAGTCCGGTGGTGGCCACGACATCAAGGCGACTTTTCGCGGTACTTTCGCGGAGAACCTGGTACACTGGCATCGGCTGGGTAATCCCCCTGAGGGACTGGACACCTAGAGCACGACAGTCAAAAAATCCTTCAATCAGCCGGTAAGTGGCGGCGCTAATTATCAGCGTATTAGGCTCGGCGAGCCCCTGCAATCGGGCGGCGATATTTGGGGTTTCCCCCACAATCGCCATCGATTCGAGCCGGGCTCCCTCGTCCATGTCCCCCGCGACAACCAAACCCGTATGGATGCCGAGGCGAACTTGAAGCCGAATGTCCCACTGAAGGGGTGTCTTTAGCCTCTTGATTTCCTCCAGAATTCCTAATCCAGCGTGTAGAGCGCGTTGGGCGTCGTCCTCATGGGCAACAGGATATCCGTAGTAAACCAAGATTCCATCGCCGAAGTAACGCGCGATATACCCATCAAATCGCCTGCTTACCCTCGCACAAACCGCTTGATAGGCACGCAACACCTCACGCAGTTCTTCGGGGTCCAATTGCTCAGCGAGCGGGGTCGAACCCACCAAATCACAGAACATCACCGTCAACTGGCGGCGTTCCGCGTCCGGGGTTTCATGTGCTTGAGTCTGTGGCTGAGAAACCGGGAATTTTGTTCCGCACGCCGGGCAAAACTTCGCTTCCACAGGCGGTGTTGTGCCGCATTTGGGACACCTGTTTGCTAACCTGGTTCCGCATTCCATGCAGAATTTGGCGCCGGGAGGGCTTTCAAAATCGCATCTGGGACATGTCATTTTGGCTGTTCTTCTGAATTCTGGTCGATATCCGGAGGCAGTTTGTGCCGGTGAACACTGATGGTAAGCGTTGAAGTCCAAAGAAATATGTTATCATAAATTTGACAGGAGATCCATGAAAAATTGAACATCGTGTCGTTCAGGTTCGCATGGGGGGCAAAGGCGGAATCGGATTGGTTGGGAGGGGTGGGCGGCTTCATTTGACGAAGGCTGAATGGGGCCGGATGTCATGTTTTATTTTTTCGTCAACCAGGCATGGAACGCCCATCTGGTCGGTATGATATTTGGGAAAGGATTTTGATCGATGTCCGCGTTAGACGGAATCCCCGCCATTCCGGTATAACGCATCGTGGGCACATTCTAGGAGGAGATCCGGCGTATTCACTTTGTCGCGTTCGTATGCTGCAAGTCCGACGCTCACGGCTATCTGCAGCGAGAGTTTATCTACTTGAAAAGCGTGATGGTGAATCTGCTGGCAGAGTCGGTCTGCAAATGTCTCGGCGCGGGCGAACGATGTATGTGGCATCAAGATGAGAAATTGGTTGCCGGCGTGTCGATAGCAACTATCGGTTTTGCGCCGCGTCTTCAGGAGAATTTGACCCAATTCACGAATAATCACATCCCCCACGCCATGACCGTATGTATCATTGATATCCGGCAGATGATTTATGGCAAGGATCAAGCAGGTCAGCGGCGAATCATACCGCTCTGTAAAGTTCAATTGCGTCACCAAATCCAACTCCATCTGTCGACGATTATACAGGCCGGTCAGGCTATCATAGATGGTCCTGCTGGCGAGCTGTCGGTTGAGCCGTTTCAGTTCATCTCTATATCTGATGTTCATCAGGGTAGATGGGGAGAAACTCAGCGGATCGTCGTAGCTCAGTTCATCTCTATATCTCATATTTTCTTGAACGATCAGCTCTTTTCGATGCGCTTCTTCGACAACGGGGGGGAGTAAGATCCGGTAGCTTCCGTTGGCATCCCGAATGATATAATCATAAGCGCCATCGTTGATCGCATTCAACGCCTTCTTTTCGCTTCCCGGCTTGGCAAAAACAACAATCGGTAGAGAAATTCCTTTTTGCTTGAGGTCCTCGATAAGCAGGAGTATTGACCCATTCGGCATGTCAGCGTTCGCGAGCATGAGATCGTAGCGGTCGGCTCCCAATTCGCGAAAACACTGAGACTTTGAAGACACACACTTTGATTCGTGCCCAGCGTCATGAAGCGTTTGGCTAGCAAGCTGCGCAGATTCCAGATCGTGATCAAAAATTAAGATTCTCATAGTTTTCCAAGCAGGTCCGTCGCATCGAATACCTGCCCCTCCGTGTCATCTCCACAGTTTGGGTAGTGCACTGTGAATTAAGTTTTGGCAAATGGGCTCCAAAACCTTGTAGAATCGGCGTTTTCTGCCCGATTGCCTCTGATGTCATGATTTCACAGAGGAGTAGTGACTATACTTCCGCATTTTTC
>JAPUIP010000574.1 GCA_027296925.1 Candidatus Poribacteria bacterium
ACCATGTTTGAAAATATGCAGTTGCACGCACAGCGCCCCCGACCATAACAAATTTGACGTTCGGCATCCGTTGCTTGATTCGATATGCCGCGTGGATGAAATCGTAGCTACCTTTCACACGGGAGAACCTTGCGATCATGCTGACCACAAGATTTGCTGGCCCGATGCCCAGTGTTTGCATCACTTCGCGGTGTAGATGGGCATGCCCTGGAGAGTCATCTCCATCGCAATTGCCAACGGCTGCCGGATGGCGGAGAACCAACACGAGAATCCCACCCGGCTTCAACACACGCTTGCATTTCTGGATAATCTGATCGCTCTTAGCAGAGGCGTGGTGATATAAAACGTGGTGACCAAAGACGCCATCGTAAGATACATCTTCAAGATGCTTTAGAGCATCCATCACCGGTCCGGTATGTGCGGCATGCCCACGCCGGGAGAGGTATCTCGTGAATGCAATGTCAGGAGCAATTCCTTCTGCGAGAATGTCGTGTTCGGCCAACACATCCATAAACTCGCCGATCCCTGTGGAGCGGGTTGCCAGTGCCGCCGAGAAATGCAATATCAGCCTTCAACTCAGGGCGATAATATCGTTAATCGCCAAATGGAAAGTGGTCCGTCACGGTGTCGAGTTGCTGGATGGCGCGTACCGGCGAATAATCTCCACCGAATCATCGCGCGAACCGCCGTCAATGACAATATACTCCAAATCTGGATAACCTTGCAGAAGTACGGAGCGGATGGTTTCCTCGATGAATTGCCCCTGGTTGTAGCTCGGCGCCACAATACTGATGCGCGGCCAGGGCACCCCGGCCGGCATGACGTCCGGTAGGTGTGGACTTCCCTCCGTCCAGGGCCAGCCGGTTCTGTCTGGTGGCGGAGATGGAAGTTCATCTAATGTTGGACGCCGCACCTTGTTCCTCACTTTTCTGACAGATAATTCAGGCATAAAATAGCTTACGCGTGAAGCGCCTATTTGTCAACGAAAAACTGACGTGACACAATTTCAACTAGACGGGTTGCGCGGATTATGATACAATGATTGCAAAGTCAGGCGCTTTACAGAGGAGAAGTGCGATGAAACTTGGTCTCGTGACGTATAACATGGCGAAGGATTGGGATATCCCAACGATTATCGAACACTGCGCGGAAACCGGTTTTCAGGGCGTTGAACTGCGTACCACCCACGCGCATAAAGTAGAGGTTAATCTCTCCGCAAAGAAACGACAGGCGGTCCGTAAACAGTTTGATGACTCGCCGGTTGCGTTGGCGGGATTGGGAAGTGCTTTCGAGTATCACGCAGCGGATGCGGCTGAAGTTCGGCGAAATATTGAAGCTACGAAGGAATATGTTCAGCTTGCCGCAGATGTCGGTGCTCCCGGTGTAAAGGTTCGACCGAACGGCTTCCCCGCCGGGGTTACGGAGGAACAGACGCTAGAGCAGATTGGGTTATCCCTGCGCGAGTGTGGAGCGTTTGCCAAAAATCTCGGTGTTCAGATCCGTCTCGAAGTGCACGGCCGGGGCACATCGCATGTTCCCCATATCCGCACAATTATGGAGGCGGCGGATGGCGATAATGTGTTTGTCTGCTGGAATTCCAATCCGGGTGAGGTTGAAAACGGCTCCGTCAGACATAACTTCGATTTAGTCAAAAATTGCATACGGCTGGTTCACATCAACGAGCTCCATCGAAGGGACTACCCGTGGCGAGAGCTTTTCACGTTGTTGAAAGCGGCGGGATATGACGGTTACACGCTTGCTGAAATTCCGGGGAGTTCCGATCCGGTTCGTGTGATGAACTACTATCGCGCCTTGTGGGAGGCATTGTGCGGAGAGGGCTAGGCGCCCGTGCGGCGTGAAAACCACGACAAGGTGCTTGTATTCCTAAGCATTGATACATTTCCTGCTTTATCAATTTGATAACCCGCCACATCCAATCACCGACAACAACGCTCGACTTTACCGATCGACCAAGCGTATCAGCTGGGAGGTTAACCCGTAGAGTTCATGACGGGGAAACTTACGGGTGATTTGATAAATCACAATAACCAAGTCATCTGCTTGTTGCCAAGCCATAATGGTGTAAAAGCCACCACGAGGTTGTTCTTCCATTTTGGATGCTCCTTTTTGGGCTTCGAGCCCTGGACACCCACTCAAAGCAAAGAGATGACTAGAAAGTCCGATACATAGTTATACAAGGAGGTCTCTGAATGTCTGAAAAATATGTTTACTCCTTTGGTGGTGGCGAAGCTGAAGGCAACGCTGAGATGAAAAATCTACTTGGCGGCAAAGGCGCGAACCTCGCCGAAATGGCGAATCTTGGCCTTCCTGTACCACCCGGATTTACACTTTCGACTGCTGTCTGCACAATATATTACGAATTGGACGGGAATTATCCAGATGAACTTTTGCCTCAAGTTGATTCTGCAATTGCTAAGATGGAAGAAATCAGAGGCGGCAGATTTGGCGATCCTGATGCCCCACTTTTGGTGGCCGTTCGATCCGGGGCGCGCCAGTCGATGCCCGGTATGATGGAAACCATCCTCAATGTCGGTTTGACGGAAAAAACCATGCCGGGCCTCATCAAGAAAACTGGAACTCCCCGTTTTGTCTACGATGCCTACCGGCGTTTGATCACGATGTATTCTGATGTGGTTATGGAGAAGGCCGCGGGTATTGAACCAGAAGAAGAGGGCGGCATTCGTCAGCAACTCGAAGCGATCTTGGAGGAAGTGAAAGAAGCAAAGGGGGTTGAGAACGACACAGACCTTGACGCCGAAGATCTGAACGCCCTGAACGCCCGGTACAAAGCGCGAGTGCAGGAAGTTTTCGGTGTGCCGTTCCCCGACGACGCGAAAGCGCAACTTTGGGGAGCGATCGGCGCCGTTTTCGCTTCATGGAACGGCAGACGAGCCATCGCTTATCGGCGGATCGAGGGCATCCCCGATGAGTGGGGCACTGCGGTCAACGTTCAGGCGATGGTGTTCGGCAACATGGGCGATAACTCTGCGACGGGCGTGGCATTCACCCGCGATCCGGCTACCGGACAGAATGTATTTTACGGCGAGTGGCTCCCCAACGCCCAGGGCGAAGATGTAGTCGCTGGCATCCGCACGCCACTGCCCTTGAACGAGATCTGCAAAACGGAGCATAACAAACACCTGCCTTCTTTCGAAAAGGAAATGCCCGCATGTTACGCCGAACTGGACGGCATTCAGCGGAAACTCGAACAACACTATCATGACATGCAGGACGTCGAATTCACGATTGAGGATGGACGGCTCTGGATGCTACAGTGTCGTACTGGGAAGCGGAACGGCGTGGCGGCGGTAAAAATGGCTGTGGATATGTGCGAGGAGGGACTGATCAGCGAAGCCGAAGCCGTCTCCCGTGTGTCGGATGAGACACTCGTTCAAGTGCTGCTGCCGATGGTTGATCCGAACGCCGAAGAATCCGCGAATCGCCTGGCGCAAGGCTTGCCAGCGGGCCCCGGTGGCGCGTGCGGCACGATTGTGTTTACCGCTGATGAAGCGGCTCACCGTGGAAACGAACTCGGTGAAGCGGTCATCCTGGTCCGTAACGAGACGAGCCCAGAAGACATTCACGGTATGCACGCCTCTCAGGCCATCCTGACAGCGAAAGGTGGGATGACCAGTCACGCTGCGCTCGTTGCACGCGGTTGGGGGAAATGCTGTATCGTTGGCTGCGGCGACCTCCAGATTGATGTGACGAATAGAACCGTGCGTTTCGCTGGGAAGGTGCTGCGCGAAGGTGACTGGATCACCCTCAACGGCACAGCGGGTTATGTGTATGAAGGTCAACTCCCGCTGCTCGATCCAGATCTGGAACACAATGCCGATTACACCCGCTTGATGGCGTATGCGGACAAGTTCCGCAAATTGAACGTGAGAACGAACACCGATACGCCCGCCGATGCAAAGAAGGCTCTGGCATTTGGTGCCGAAGGGATTGGGCTGTTCCGAATCGAGCACATGTTCTACGGCGAGGGCTCGGAAGAACCGCTTTCGAAGTTGCGAAAGATGATTATGTCTGAGACAGAGACAGATCGAAGAGCTGCGCTGGCTGAACTGTTCCCCCACATGAAAGCGGACATCAAAGCAACGCTGGAGGTGATGGTGGGCTATCCCGTTACGATTCGCCTCCTCGATCCACCGCTCCATGAATTTGTCCCGCAGGATGCAGTTGTCCGCGACAAGCTCATCGGCGAGCTTGGCATTGGGTTAGAGGCATTCAACCGTCGTGCGGAAGAGTTGCACGAAACCAACCCGATGATGGGCCATCGCGGCGTGCGCTTGGGCATCAGCTATCCGGAGATCACCGAAACTCAGGTCCGCGCGATCCTTGAGGCTGCCGCTGAGTTGATGCAGGAGGGCAAAGATGTCGAGACGGAGATCATGATCCCTGTGTTGGGGCATGTCAACGAATTGAGGCATCAGAAGGAGATCGTTGATCGGGTGTACCAGGAGGTCCTGGACAAGTATAAACTGGAGGGCATTCCCTATCTGCTCGGCACCATGATCGAGATTCCTCGTGCCGCACTCACAGCGAACAAGATCGCAGAAGTTGCGCAATTCTTTTCTTACGGTACGAACGATCTCACACAGATGAGTTTCGGTTTCAGCCGGGATGATGTCGGTGGATTCCTACCCGATTATCTCTCCGGAAAGATCTTGCAGGACGATCCGTTCCAGACGATCGATCAGGAGGGCGTGGGCGAACTCATCCAGATCGGACTGGAGCGTGGTCGGCAAACCCGCCCAGATCTCAAGGTTGGTATCTGTGGCGAACACGGCGGCGATGATCGATCCGTGAAGTTCTGCCACCGAGTCGGAATGAACTACGTGAGTTGCTCGCCATTCCGCGTGCCGATTGCTCGACTCGCTGCAGCACAAGCCGCCATAGCGGATGAATCCTGAAACGAACAAACCTCTGATCGCGAATCGGTATTGACTCACCCGATTTCTCTGGCTGATTGGTATGGCGAATGCGGTTCACTTTTGCAAAAGTGAACCGCATTTTTTTTAGTCAAAAGGATGACCCCTTCCTTTCTTCTACCGAACCACCTGTGAAGCGAAGACCAGTTGAATCCCCTCCGTCTGTAACATCGGAAGACTTTCGCGGAGCGCACGCGCCATGTTCGTGTGCGCATGGCCGATTCCGATTGCAACTCCACGTCCCATGGCAATCCTTGCAAGTTGCCGAATCTGTTTCTTGATGTCGTTGAGATCTTTGCTGTTGTCGAGAAAGACCTGATTCCTCGCTGTGGGGATGTGGTATGCCTTCGCCGTTCGATACGCAATCGAATTTCGGCTGGTAAAGCTATCAATGAAAAACAGATCCTGCCCTTTGAGCGTCTCCATTAACACCTGCATCACACCGCTGTTCTCCGTTGCCTTTGAACCCATATGATTATTCACCCCAACTGAGCCGGGAACCGAATCCACAGCTTCATTGACCATCTGCCGAATTTTCTCTTGAGTCATGTATGTCCAAATGGCAAGTTCGCCGGGGTTGTTTACGTAAGCGTTGTGTGGCTCCATGGGCAGATGCAGCATCACCTCATAACCTTGTTGCTTCGCCTGAACTGCAAGTTGTGTTGAGAGGGAAAGATTCGGGAGAATCGCGAACGTCAGAGGGACATTGAGTGCCATGAACAGATCTGCCGCCTTTTGCTGGTATCCGAAATCATCAATGATGATCGCGATCTGAGGCGCATTTCCCGCATAACCGAACAGATTTGCTAAGCGCCCCCAGCCTCTGTTATAAGTCTCCGTGCGGGAAAGGTCCCCCGCTTTCGCAACATCGGAAGGCGGGAATCCATTCCAGGAGAAAATTTCCACTTGAGCCAGTACGCTGGCGAGGGTAAATAGGATCAAGCTGGTACAAATAACAGCCTTAACTCTTTTGAGAATGGGTTTGTTTGATGGTTTCATTCCAACCTCATCTGGAATTGTCAAATTCTTTAGAAGGAAAGAACGTGCTACCCGATGAATGGATCACAAAAATCGCCACAACGCGGATATGCATCCGCGCTCTGGAGTCTTGAGAAAATGGGCATGACCAGGTGGAGAGTTGCGTTGGCGAGCGGATGATTGGCTGGGGGCAGTGACGGGACATTTCCAGCGCAGTGGGCACAAAAAAGCCATGTAGCAAACACTACATGGCTTTCATACGCTGGAGGCAAAGACTGATTCTCAAAAGCTATCGCCGAGCCCGCCGGCGAACTTTTCGGCGTTGGGCTTGACGCTCTTCATCGGCCTTTGTGCCTGTATCCGATTGATTGCGACGTTCTTTCAAACGCTGCCGCGTATCACTCCCGTCGTTTCGCTGTTCAGCCGATGACAGATTCGCGTGCGCGCTCCGGCTTCGATTCGCCGTCCGTTGAGACAGGGCACTATTTCGCCGCTGTTCCGCACGGTGGTTGTGTTGAGGCTGCGGCTCTGCCGGTTGAAGTGAACGTCGCGATAAGGCGCGTCGCACCGGTGCCTCATCAGTACGGTAGCTATCATTCGGATTCGGATCAATGTTCATCCGATCGGAGGGGAGATATCCAACCCCAGAAGCATGACCGCCATCATATCGCTCGTTTGCATATCGATAGTATTGAGACATCTGCCACGTGTTGTAGAAGAAATCCGGTGGAGGACTTCCCCCTGGGTAATACTCGTCGTAGACAGCTTCCTCCCTTTCGTAATCTGCTTGGTCCGCCTCATATTGAGGTTGACCCAAAGGCGCGAAACGGATGCTACATCCTGTTGAAAACGTGGATATGAGCAATCCAAGCACAATCGCGTGGAGGAACTGATCCGACTTCATGATATGCTCCTACTCTGTTAGCAGTTGTCCGAATTATCCGCTACATCTGCGGAGGAAATTTCCACACTCCAGTAAGCAGCCGCTAATTACCTGTCGAGGCCGTGGGCTCATCTCCCCACGCTTCCCCACGGGGCACCCACAACCATTGTCCTTCGATGATCCGATCTCGATCGAAATAGTAATCGTCTTGATTGGCTTCAACTAACCGTGGCCACAGCTTGGCGTTGTCATACACCTCTGGACGCGCAGCGATGATCGGGAGTGTGTCGCCTTTACGCACGCGGTACCGGCTGACTTTCTCCAGAGACGTGATGGTAAAGCTGAAACTGTGAGCGGAAGCCAATGCGTTGCCGGTGGTGTCTTGAACACCGGATACGCTAACCGTATATTTGCGCCCCGATCCCATCGGCTGATCCGAAGTGAATGTCACTGTATTTCCAGAGCCGCCAACGCTGCCGGAGACCGCACCCGATTCCTGGCTTACCGGACCCGGGGTTGACTCGACCTGAACCGTTACAGAACCCGTTCCACTGTTGACGCTCTCGCTGAAAGTAATCGAGACAGAATTCATCACATTGAGGGAGTCCTCATAGTCAGAGATGTTTGTTCCATCCGCTGGGCTTGTCCCCGTGACTGTTGGCGGTGTTGCGTCGGTATAAGTGAATTTCTGTCCGAGTGTGGCCGGAGCATCTGGTTTCCCGTTGTTGGTTACTACAACCGAAACCGATTGTCCCGCCGTTCCTGGCGGTGTTACCGCGGTGATCTCGGTTTTACTTGGGACATTGACACCGGTAGCGTTTTTACCACCGACTGTCACCGTAACGCCCTTTTTCATATTAAACTTGTCGCCTGTAATTCGGATAGACGTCTCACCGGTTTCGGGACCCTCCGTTGGGCTGAGACTCGCGGTTTCGGGAGCGGGATTACAGCCTCCACATCCAGCTATCCAGGCGAATACAAATCCCAGTGCAACAACTATTGCGATGTTTCTGAGTTTCCTCATTCGGCTTCTCCTAAAAATATTTAAGATTCAAAGTCGCTTGACACAAACGGATCCATTGGCTTAACGATTGTCTCTAGTATACAGGTTAACGCAGGGTTTGTCAACACTTTTTACCTCATACTTAGGGGCATTTAATTATCGAGATTCTTCACTGCGTTCAGAATGACAAATCCTGTCATCTTGAGTGGGAGTCGAGCCCGGAGACGAGTAAAAGATCTCAAATCCCGAATTTCATCGATTTTACGAATAATTAAACAGCCCTACCTCATACTTGGACTGCGAACCAATCGATGGTATGAAAGTGCATAACATCACCGACTGTAGGCGCAGACCTGCGTGTCTGCCCGCGCCGGAGTCGCGCACAAAGATGCGGGGCTCCAACCGTGATATCAATCCCCCACATGCACATCATACGGCATCACCAAAAAGGTGCGGTGTCTGAAGAGGGCATCCACAAGCGTCGGAGGCTTCCAACCCGTTGGGGAAATGATCGAACCCGCCGTGCGGAAGGCATTCAGCCATTGTTCCCACAAGCTCTGCTTCGGAAGCCGAACAAGCTGGACCTCCTTGTTTTCCAAGCCTGCTTTCTTACGGGCAATTGAGAGAGCAAGGTCGAGTCCGCCGAGTTGGTCAACCAATCCAATCTCCTTCGCTTGGTTTCCCGTCCAGATCCGCCCTCTGCCGATTTGATCGACCGCCTCCTTTGTCATACCACGCCCATCGGCTACTTTGCTGATAAAATCGTCGTAGATCTCTTGGATCTGGTTTAGAACAATCTCGCGTTCTTCGGGCGGATAATCGCCGTAATCGGAATAAAAGTCGGCATGCCGCCCGCGTTTGATAATCTCCTTGTGCACCCCAATCTTGTCGTAAAGCCCCTTGAGGCTATATTTACCGGCAATCACGCCGATCGAGCCGGTGATGGTGCCGGGCTCGGCAACAATCACCTCCGCCGGAACGGCGATACAGTATCCGCCGGATGCGGCGACATCTCCCATCGAAACGACCAGCGGCTTGACCTTTTTGAGCAGCATCAATTCACGCCAGATCGTGTCGGCGGCGATGACCAACCCGCCGCCGCTATCGATGCGCAGCACGACTGCCTTGACAGACGGGTCTTTACGGACAACTCGGATGGCGCGAGCGATGGTGGCAGACCCCATTGTGCGTGTCCCCGTCAATGGATCGGTAAAACTTTCGCCCGTCACCATCATTCCCTTCGCTTCGACGATAGCAATTTTCGGGAGCGGCACCTCCCAATCGTATTCGTACCGATCGGTTTTCAGATACGTCCCCGCTTTTACCAGTCGATGATTTTTTCCAGTAAGATCTTTGGCAATCTCCTTCAGCTCATCGCGGTAGGCAAATCGATCAACGAGTCCGTGTTCCAACGCCTGTTTCGCCGTGAATGGGCCTTGATCGATCAGGCGCTTCACATGGTCTTGCGTCCAACCACGCCCTTCAGCGATAGCGTGAGTAATTTGGTCGTAAAGATCATCGAGGATCGCGTTTTGCACTTCACGGTGGGCCTCCGACATATTATCGCGGGTGAAGAGATCGGATGCGGATTTATATTCACCGACATGCTCGAGATCTGCCCGGATGCCGAGTTTGTCTAGCACGCCTTTGTAGAACGAGACCTCGGAACGCAACCCGATCAAGCGCACCTCCCCAGATGGATGGAGCACAATTTGATCGCACACCGATGCCAGCATGTAGTTGCCAGTCGAGCAATTGTTCATATACGCGATGAGCTTCTTGCCACTGGACTTGAAATCCAAAAGCGTCTTACGCATCTCCTGTATACGACCAATGCCAGGGCCGCCCGTGCCGAGCCGTATCAGCGCCCCCGCTACCTCCGAATCGCGTTTGGCAACTTTAAGGGTTTTTTCGATTTGATGCCGACGCACATCAAGGAAGAAGTTCCGTCGGATGTGCCGCGTCGTGTGAAGCGCCTTGGAGAGATAAACATACCCGACGCCATCCCGATGCTCTCGATCATCATCGAAACGGTTATAGGTTCCAAGCCCAAGCTGCCCAATGTTGATGCCAAAGCGCAGATCGAAGCTATTACCCTCGTTCAGATTGCCTCGCAACGTCACGCCACGAATAGGACGAATCTCGAGTGCGTAGCTAAAATCCAACCCATCAACATCCTCGACTTTGCGCCCATCGATCGAGAAGGTGATCCGTGATGTGCTTGGCCGGATGGCGACTCCAAAATCGTAGGTTCGACCGAGCTTTTCGCCGCGCAAACGGGGACGGTTGAGATCCCGGGCGACTGCGCCCACCGACAGGTATCGACGCCGAAACATCAATCCCAATGACCACGACGAAAACTTATCGTAATCTTCGTCATCAGAGTTAATCCAACTGTAGCCGGTTCCCCAATAGAGCGAACTGCCAATACGGTTGCCGCTCGACAGCGTATATCGACTGAAATCGATGTCATCTTCCGCATTGGCAAATTCCATACTGAAGCCCATCTTTCCGGCCGATATGAAAAAAGCATCATCATCGCCCAAATCGCTTTCGTAGGTGCGGAGGTAGTAAAGGTTGAGGCCGCGACGGGCGCCCAGTCCGGCTGGATTAAAAAAGGTGGCAAGCGCGTCATCACTAACGCCAACGGAGTGAGAAGGCAGGAGGGTATTGACTTTGGGTGAATCGGCGACAGCAAGTTGGGAAACAATCAGAACCGCGAGAATCGTATAGAGAAAAGTGTGCGTTTTATCCAAGTGAAACCTCTTTATGACAGGATTGGGAGACAATGAAAAAATTCGGCTGTTGACATGCCGCCAATTCCAATGTTATAAAATGGGAGTGAAATTCAGGGGTTTTTCAAAACGGTCGATTTCAACGATTTTGAAAAATGCCGAAATTCACGGCGTTGAAACAGAAGGGAGTATCAACCATGATTAACGCGAAAGTCGCGAAGAAACCGTTTATTGAGATCCCCGAATACATCTACGATTCGCTTGGCATCAAAGAAGGGGATTCCATTCAGATTCAGATTCTGGCCGCCAAAAAGCAGTTATCCAAAGAAGAAAAACTGAAACTACTAAAACAGGCACAGGGAATTTGGGCGGATGATGAAAAGATTGACGAAGCCTTGAGGTATCTTGGGCGAGATCGGGGACAAGAATGGGACAAAGAATATTGATCGAAACAACGGTGATTATCAGATATCTGCGAACGCCCCGCAGATTGAATACTGCCCTGGCAAAAGCACTTGCAACATATCACCAATGTTTTTTGAGCACGATAATGGTCTATGAGGTTGAGTTTGGGGCAGCCAGGGCAGGAAGAACGTCAGACCTTTCTACCGTACTGCCTTACGTGGAAGTTCTGGAAATCGACCAGCGGAGTGCAGAACAAGCCGCTCAACTTCATTCCCTTTTAATCTCGCGTAATCAAGACATCGGCATCAAGGACGTTTTCATCGCGGCGACCTGTCTCGTCCACACGCTCCCCATCTTAACGTACAACATGGATCACTTTTCGCGTGTGCCGGGCTTGCAAGTGATACCTCCGTCTTAAGTATTTCCATGCGCCAGAAATCCACCGTCCACCGTCAGGCACGTACCATTGACATAATCCCCCATCGGCGAGCACAGGAACACGACCGCTTGGGCGATGTCATTCGGCACGCCAATCCGACGACTCGGAATCGATGCAACCGCACTGTCACCGTAGCCGCGTTGCGCGCGTTCACCTTCTCGCTCCGGGGGCAACTCCCGGCTATCGATCCACCCCGGCGCAATCGCATTCGCGGTGATGCCTTGACCAGCTAAATCGCGTGCCATGCTCATCGTCAAGCGAATTACCCCCGCCTTTGCAACACCGTAAGCGGTATCGGTTTCCCAAACGCGCGTGGCATGAACAGATGAGATGCTGACAATCCGCCCACCTGACTTTTGCTCAATCATCTCCTTCGCCGCCCGTTGGCTGCATAGAAAATATCCCTTCAAGCTCACCTCCATCGTCCGATCCCAGACGTCTTCGGTGATTTCCAGAAACGGCATATTCTCGGACCAGTACGGATTATTCACCAGAATATCAATACGACCATGTTCACTGAGGAACGTATCAAACAAGGCATTCACCTGATCGCTTCGACTGATGTCTGCAACGGTGAAGGTGCACTTGCGTCCAGTTTCGGCAACAAGCGCCAGTGTTCGATCGGCGGATTCATCGTGTTCGATGTCGTTGAGTCCGACATCACATCCCTGCTGTGCCAGTGCCAGAGCAATGCCCCTCCCGATGCCACGTCGTGAGCCAGTAATAAGTGCTTTTTTACCTTCTAACAGCATGTTGATTTCTCCTAGAATTATGGATACAAATTGTCATTCTGTATCCGGGCGTCACCGTATATTCTGTTTAATTCGCCTATTTTAATAACTGTTTCAGGGACAAGGCAGCCGTGTTTTGGGGTTCGATTTTTACGGCGGCATCGATCGACAAGCTCGCGAGATTCGTCTCGCCAAGATAGTAATAGCAGGCGGCTCGAAGTGCGTAGAGATCTGCGGCAGACTGATAGTCATGGCGAAAAAGGGTTCGGTGATCCGCTTTCAGCGCATTATCGATGGCGCGGAGTGCCGTTTGGAAGTCCGATGCTTTTTCACGGCGGAGAAAGAGCGTGTTTGCTAGCCCAATCCACGCATCCGCATTGGAAGTGTCTAAGCGAATCGCTTCCTCGAAAGCGCCTTGTGCCTTCGCTATAATTTGTGGGTTCATTGACGATACTCGTGATGCGCTCAGATGACTCCAGCCCAAGCCGTTGTGGGCATCCGCAACAGTTGCATCCAGATTGATTGCCCGCTCAAAACTTAGAAGTGCTTTCGAAAAGTCGCCTCCATCATAAGCGGTCCAGCCCTCCGCTTGCTTTTTTTGGGCGGTGGCAGTATCAAATTCCGCGTCCTCAGAGCAACCAATCAGTGAAGCGAAACAAAGGATTGAAATAACGAAGATAAAGCGATTCATCTGCTGAAACCTCCTTAGGGAGTATTATACGCATCTTGTAAACTTTAGAGTAGCACGCTTTGGATTGGGCAGTCAAATGCGTCTGCTGTGCATTGTATCAAAAACTTGGTGGATTTGCAATGACGTTTCTTCACGAATTTCAGTGACAAATGGTGCGGGGTGTGCTATCATTGCATACACTTTGGCGAGTTGTTTTGGGCAAATGGAGGCGGTGGGAATAGTTGGGCTGCGTGTTCCATATTGTGTGAAGAAATGGGTGAATTTTCTCGTTCACGTTGACCGGTTTACGGATTGCCTCCTCATTCCCTGCCGACTCCCTTGCCGTATCTTCTCCACTTAGTTTAGAAAGGCAGTCTGTTTATGACCAAACAGATAAGGAGTAACCATCAGCCCTTCTCTCGACCGTATCCGATTCGGCTGCAACTTTCCTTTATATTCTATTTCGCCGTTATTGTTTTGCCACTGTTTGCACAAACGCCAGAACGGATTCGCGGTTTTACAGCCGCCAACTCGATTGAGCAGAAAAACCATGAAGAGGCATTGAAGCGGCTTACCTCTCCCGAAATGTGCCGGCGGGAGTTGCGTCGCTTGACAGAAGAGCCACATCTGGCTGGTACTGCGAACAGCCATCAGATCGCGCAATATCTCTACAATAAATATCAGGAATACGGGTTGGAAGCGCAAATCTATGAGTACACGGTTTATCTGCCCTACCCGCTTGAGATTCAGGTCGAAATGGTTGCACCGACGTACTACCAGGCAATTGGGAAGGAAGGCGTCTGGGAGTGGGACAAGGACTCCTATGAAACCAACATCATCCCGGGCTACAATGCCTATTCACCGGACGGTGATGTAACCGCGGATTTGGTCTATGTTAACAGAGGGCTGCCTGATGATTATGATCGGTTAGCAGAGATGGGCATTTCTGTTGAGGGCAAAATCGCCATAGCAAGATATGGGGACAGCTATCGTGGGGTCAAAGCGAAAGTGGCGGGAGAACACGGCGCCGCCGGCTTGATTATCTACTCGGATCCGGCAAATGATGGATACATGAAGGGAGATGTTTACCCGCGCGGCCCCTGGCGTTCAGCGGACGCGATTCAGCGAGGGACGGTCAAGTATATTTTCCAGCATGCCAGTGATCCATTGACGCCGGGGTGGGCATCGACAAAGGACGCCCAGCGGATACCAATTTCGGAAGCCACAGATCTCCCCAAGATTCCCGTTGTGCCACTGGCGTACCGGGATGCGGAACCACTGCTCAGGGCTTTGGCAGGCGCCAACGTCCCGGAAGGTTGGCAGGGAGGATTGCCCTTTGCCTACCATACCGGACCAGGTCCCGCAAAAGTGCATCTCAAAGTCCGTAGCGAGCACAAAAATCGCCCGATCTATAATGTAATCGCCAAGCTACCGGGCTCGGATATGCCAGATCAATGGGTGATCCTCGGCAACCACCATGATG
>JAPUIP010000575.1 GCA_027296925.1 Candidatus Poribacteria bacterium
AGTAGGAATAAAGCCCCAGAGCTTTCGTTCTCCCGGGTCTAACGCGGCTCGTCACTCACCGGCCCTGCCGCCGTGCGCTCCCATATCTCGGCGAACCGCTCGGAACCATCATCGTCCCAGTCGTATAAGTCAACCGGCTGATTATAGCCGGCGCCGTGGCCATCGACAAAACTGGGGCCGGTGCCCCGGCTGTCGCTGAGTGAACGGACCGGTGGCCGGGCATAAATCGGCGGGAGACCGGCGTATTGAATCCGTATCAAAGCGCGAGGGGTAGGATCTGGTGCTGTCGCAGACCAGCGGTCAAGCGCCTCACGGTCGAGTGTCACACCCAGCCCCGGTGTTTCCGGCACACGCACCGTACCGCCTGCAACCTCCAGCACAGGGGTCACGATGTCTTGCGCCCATAGATGCGTGCAGGTGACATGGTGCAGCGTTGCCATCGGAAAGGCGGCCGCCATGTGCGCGATAAACGCCCGCGTGATGTTGCCGCCCGTGTTCTGCGTCATGAATGGCACGTTCGCCGCTTCAAACAGTCCGGCACGTTGAACCACGCCCCCGACGGGTGAGTGACCCAGCATATAGCCGTCCGCTAGCTCCATCAGCGCCTCCCGTCCACCCAGCGGCAGGTGGTGGAAGTAAATCGGCAGAGGACACTTCCCCCGCAGGGCGCGATACCCCTGAAAATCGTGCGTGCGCAGCGGATCTTCAATTGCCCCCGCGATGGGAAACCTCGCCAACTCCCGTGCCAGATCCAGGACATGCTCGACCGTGTTGTCGAAGTTTATATCATAGTGAATCTTAAATCCCGGCGGCGCTACCTTTGCCATCGCCTCCGTTTGTTTGATCATGTTGTGGAAATGGTGCGTGTGGTATTTCAACCAGGTGTACCCCGCCTCCGCAGCGTGCTGGACCTCCTCTGCCATCTTCGCCGGCGTCTGGGAAACCGTCCATGCGGCCATCGGCACCCGTGAGCGGACTTGGGGGGCGAAAAGTTTATAGGCGGGTACGTCGTTGTACTTGCCGACCAAATCGTATATGGCAGGCGCCAGCCCAATGGGTAATGCGGGGTGTGCCAGCCAGTCGCACGGATTGGTGCCAATCAATTGCGCAACCCATTCGTCCATCCCATTCCACGATCTGCCGGTGTGCTCGCCTAAGCCGATAACCCCGTTGTCGGTATGGAGGACAAAAACCGTGCGATAACGGAAGTCTGGACCGTGATAGCGTATCAATGCTTCACTGTTCCACGCCTGAAACGGTGGGCAGATGACGTGCGTCTCAATATCGGTAATTTTCATGGTTTGAAGTGCCTCCTGATTTTGGCAGCTCAATCCGGTGGGCCGCCTCAAATTGTTCCCCAATGACGGAAATCCCGGACACGACGACTGTCGCCTTCTCTCGCGGTTATGCTTGTTTATGATATTGTACACCAGAAACCGGTAAATTGTAAACTGCGATTTGCACTCGGATGGCTCGTCATTTCGGCGAAGGCGATTTGGGGCGTTACCTCAATTTCAGCGACTTTCGCTACAGCGTCACCACTGCCTTGTTGAAGTCGTCAATGGGTTGGAGTCCGAGCGAGATAAAAAAAACGTTCACCTGAGAGTCGAATTGATGCTATAATTTGGCTTTGGTACATAAAAACTGTGGAAGCTTCTGATCAATTCGAAAAGCCGGCGCATTGGCTCTCAGTGCGATATTATAGAAACTACGCCCGAGTCACTTCCACGAGTCAACGACCCGCCGCTCATCCATAGAATCAGTGGCGGCTGTCGGAAAGCAGGCGACCATTGAACAAACCTATGCTCATTTTCTCTCCCGTCAGGTTCAATCGCCATCGAAAGTCCCTGATTATCTGCTTTTTGAGTGCACTGCTATGTTCGTGGGGTTGCGCGACGACGCCGACGCCGGTTTCCGATTCAGCCGTCGCAGCGCTCGATGCGCCCCCGATGTTGTACGTTTCGATGCATGACTACGATTTTTCGCAAAATCCCGAACTACTGGAACGCCTCATTTCCAATCCATACGGCTACTTTCGCTTTATCAACATTGTGTTTTCCCAGGCCGTATGTGAACGATATCGAGATCTCCTACCCTTGATGTCAATCGTAAATCTACATGGTGACGCACATCTTGAACAGTACGCCGTATCATCATTGGGCCATGGTCTTGCGGACTTCGACGATTCTTCGGCAGGCCCCGCAATCATCGATATTGTACGATTTGGTGTCTCAATTGTCCTGACCTGTAGACAACGACATTGGATTGGTGAAGAACAGGGACTGCTTACGACATTTCTGGACGGATACCGGATGGCACTTGAGAACCCAGACATAGAACGTCCGAGCCCTGACTTTACGAAGCGGACGAAGAGGACCTTTACTTCCGACCGCGCCGCCTTCTTAGGGCGGTGCGATTCGCTCATGGAGCCGTTAGCGCCTCACGCCCAAACCAAATTCGAGACCGGATTTCGTAAATATACCGCACTCATGTTGGATGAATATCCCGAACTTTCTGAGCGTTTTTTTGAACCGAAAAAATTTGGACGGCTGAAACTGGGGTATGGCAGTGCGCTCGACAGAAAGTTTCTGATTCGCATCGAGGGACCGAGTGCTCGCCCTGATGATGATATCATATTAGAAGCGAAGGAAGTTCGCAATTTGCGTGGGATTGACTGTGTTCATGCCGCTGAAGGAGACGCATTTCGGATTCTCATTGGACAATCGAGGATTGCAAACTTACATCATCGATTTCTTGGACACTTTCCTCGTAGTGGCGGCATCTTTGGCGGGGAGGCATTTTGGGTGCAGTCATGGGCAGATAACTACACAGAGCTCAACATTATGGAATCCCTTGAGTCACTGCAGGATTTACGTGAGATCGTCTATGACGTGGGATTACAACTCGGCCGCGGGCACACTGTGGAAATTGCCGATCCACTTGATTTCCAACTCAGACGCGCCCAATTGACCTTTCTCAGTGAATACGAAGAGCAGATAAAAACAACGGTTGAAAAAATGGCAGCGATGACCGTTGCCGGTTGGGAGGTATTTCGAGAGGAAGCTACGCAGCGTCAATCGATTTTGGATAAACATCGTTGATGTAAGACGACCGGTATGCTATAAGATTAAGGACTAATCAACACAGACCACCCGTTGCTGATTTGGACAATCAACCGACAAATTCGGGCGTTGTATTTAGGCACAACCCCAACGCTTCTGTGAAAGGAACATAACCATGCAAATCGATCGCGATGAACTCCTCAAAGAGGGCTATCTGATTCTGCGTGACGTCATCCCACCCGATGAACTGGAGAGTCTGCGTTCCGGTTACGAACTGATGGTCGAACGGCAGAGAAAAATCTGGGCACAGGAACGCAAACCTGACGACCGACCCGGCGGTGTTTGGGAGAGCTCAGCCCAGCCGAGGTTGCACCTGCACCAGAGCCCTCTGGCTGATTTGGTCGATCAGCAAACAGCCAACACCGTTGAAATCTGGCTTCACGAGAATACGCAGGGTGTCAGCAGCCAGTTGCTGGGCGTACCAGATGCGGCTGTTACTGAGATGATGATGATGTGTAGTCCGGTAAACGACCGTGGCCCGGCAGCGTGGCACCGTGACCTTCATCCCATTGACACCGCACCGCTACAGGGTTATATCGATGACATCCAAGAGACCGGCCCGCGATATGTACAATGGAACATTTCTCTCTATGATGACGACGTGCTGTGGGTCGTGCCCGGAAGCCACCTTCGCATCAATACCGATGAAGAAAACCAACAGTTACTGGGCGATCCTCGCGTCCCGTTGCCCGGCAGTGTCCAAACACACCTCAAAGCGGCTGACGGTGTGGTTTACATTTTGCCCATCCTGCACTGGGGCAGCAACTACAGCACCAAACTGCGCCGTACAATTCATGGCGGTTTTTCAACGCACACCCAATACCCCAATCTGAATTACACCAAACATCTCTCTGCCACGGCTCAGGAGACATTTGGGCGATGGGCAGAGCGGAGTACACGAATGCCAGATTACACAGAGTCGGCGCTCCGTGCCACGATTGAAAAAGATGCCCCTGCTTACGACGCGGCTCTGGAAAAACTCCACCCCGGCAGAGGCGAAAAGGGCGTCATGCTCACATCGGTATTTTTGTGCAAGGCGGCATTGTTTGTCTATCTTAACCGGGCAAATCGCGATCTTCAAGGTGTTCCCGATAACCTGCGCCACAGGGCAGACAGCGCGCACCCAACGACACTGAACTGGGGTCCGGAATTCGCCGATCGTTTCTCGAAGAAAGAAGCAGAGATACTTTGGGAGCGTTTTAGGACGCTTGACGCCAAACTCCAGGCGGATCGGGAGCATTTTTTCCCCGGCTTCCAGTCAGGACCGATGCGGTACCACTTCAACGAAATGCCAGCCGATTTCGGCGCCCGTGACTTTACCGCCAGTTGGGATTAGTGAATTTCATATCGATCTGGGCTCACGCAGCGAATAACCTTTTGATCTGGAATCGGTATGAACTGATGGAACTTTTCAGGCAAGTGACTCAGTGGCACATCGGCTATCGTAATTCAATCAATCCGGAGATGGATTTGGATTTTCCATACCCATGCCCGCTTGACGCTGCTTTCGAGCGACTTCTATCGCCCGTTCGCTCCAGGCGACATACTCCGGAGTGGTGGCACTGTCGTGGAGGGTCGCACGTTTGCAGTAAGGGACGTAATTGCCGATGTGCCACAGCGTGTTGCGATATAGGGCAAAGTCGCCGGCTTCCAGATGCAATTGCACCGCGCCGGGCATACTCCGACAGTATTGTAGGCAAAGATGTTCCCGTTCTTCTGCCGTTTTGCCATCGAGATTGGGACCGGCGATGGGTCGATTGGGGAAGCGTTGGGCTTCACGCGGCAGGTCACGCCGCAGATGGCTGCCGGGCACGATCCAGGTGCAACTGTCGGCATACAACGCACAGTTAATCTGGTTGAAGAGATTGATGTCCAAGAGCCCCTCCTCCCACATCGAAAGCGGGAGTCCGGGGATGTTATCCCGCCAATCCCGATGCCATGCCGTGCAGTATGGCATCTGTGCCGGTTCAAGGAGAACACCGAAGTGATCTCGATCTCCGTGCCGATGGCGTGGGGTCAGCAGCGCGGCAATCGCATCGACCAATTCTGGCAGTTCGGCGTAGTCGATAAATGGCTGTTGTGGCAACTCGTAGCGAGCGATGGGCTGCAGCCGCTGCACTTGAGGACCACCGTGTTGTCGGGCGATTTCTCGGGCGGTGTCGGTAACACGCCGCAGGTCAGAAATCAGGCTGGGCGGTACGATTTTCCGAAAGACCGTGTAGCCTTGTGTGGAGTACAAGTCAATGTGTTCGTCGGATAATTTGAATCGCATTTGCGCTGTCCTCTGAAGTGATGGGTGTTCGATTCGGTGGAAGACGTTGGAGAAAAGGATGCCTCGGCCTGCTAGAATTGCTTCGCTTCGACTCGTTGCCCAGTGTGTGGTATGCAGCGTCAGCCATGGTTGTGCGCGACTCCAGGTTTACACCTCATTCCATCAGGTCAGGTCAATCACCCACCTTCAGCGCCAGTATCTCCGGGATGCGTCCATCGACGGAAACGCCTAGGATGAAAAAGCAACGATGCCTCACTGCAAACGCCCCGAAAATTGGACAGCCACCCGTCGGATTTCTTCCGTCGCCAGGGGCCTTGTGCCTTTCATCGAACCGTCGCTTTCGCTCCTCTTGAAACGTCAGACTGAATCGGCGCTGTCAATCTCGCACACGAGTATAGCAGAGATCAACGAACTCGTCAACCTTTTAGAAATCGGAAATCACAACGCCGATGGGGCTGAAAAGCTAATGTGACAAAGTCAAGTTATATCAATTGCCGTTTGAAATGAGGCTGTTATCACCCCCATCCCAACCTTCCCCCATCGAGGGGGAACGAAAAGGCGCATTTCTAAGTCAAAATGGTATTATTGACCATTGACGACCGCATCCCGAGATTTCTGTTGACTGGGGCGTGGAACGCAGGTAAAATGTCTGACGAATATTTTCCCAATTAGGCAGTGAAAGTCCCGACATTGAACGATTGCCAGAACGGACGCGATCCGCCGAGGGCATGAGCAAAGTCAAACATAGCTGCAATCCTGGAGTGTATTGGGTCAAATTCAGTCAGATTCATCCGCGACGGTCGGGATGACAAACGAACGGAATACAAACCATGAAAATCACTGAAATATCGGTAACGCCGGTTCCTTCGCATTACCGAAAGGAGCTAGGCAAAAACGCATATGCAGACAACATCGGTCAACAGCGGCTGGAATGGGTTGTCCGCGCCCGGACCGACGGTGGCGTAGAAGGCGTGACCATCGGGAACTCGGCTATGTGGAGTGGACGGGTCGAAGACCTGCTCAAGCTGTTGAAAGCGTCGCTGCTGGGCAGAGACGTGGACTCGCTACTGCGGGTGCAGGACGGCATCGTCACCGGTCCCGGCGCAGACACGGCACGCGCCTTCCGCAGCCACGGCTGGATGAGCATCCTCGCCTTCGACCTCTACGGCAAAGCCCACGGCGTCTCAGCCATCAGCCTGCTCGGCGGAAAAGCGCATGACACCGTGCCCGCCTATGATACGACGCTCTACTTCCAGGATTTCCTTGTCCCTGAGAAGGGCGCACAGCAGGTCGCGGAAGAGGCCGCCGAAGCGAAGGCTGCCGGGTATCGGGCGCTCAAGATAAAAACCGGCCGCGGTGGCCGTTGGATGATGCCGGAAGCCGGTATGCGGCGGGACGTTGATGTGGTTCTCGGCGTAAGGGAAGCCGTCGGCCCCGACTTCCAGATTTTCGTTGACGCCAACTTCGGCTATGATGACCAGCTTCATCTGCTCGAAGACTTTATCCGGGAGACAGCGCCGGCAAACATCGACTGGCTAGAGGAGATGATAACCCACGATGTGGCCGGCTACCGCGCCATGCGCGAGATGCAAGCGAAGCACGGTTCCAAGGCGCTGTTGGTCTGCGGCGAAACGGACCGCGACCCCATCAGCGAGACTTTCCGCCACCTGATCGAGGACGGTCTGATTGACGGGTATCAGCCGGACATCGTCAACTACGGTTTCCTGCGCTGGATGGAGATTGAGCAGGCGCTACGCGGCACCAAGGTCCGCTCAATTCCGCACAACTTCGGCAACGGTACCTTCGGCACCTTCGCTACTGTGGCGTTCGGAGCGGCGTCGAAGACCTTCATGTCGCTGGAGGACGAACGCAACATCCCGCACATCTTCGGCCCCTTCCCTCCCTTCAAGGACGGCGCATACCAGGTGCAGGAAAAGCCCGGCCTCGGCATTGCCGTTGACGAAGACCTGTTCCAAGCAAAGTATGCTTTACACGAATGGCGGGTGAATTGAGGGTTTTCATTCCACCCTGATCTGAGAGAAACTATGCTAGAAAAACACATCATCAAAAACATTCGGATAACACCGGTCGAAACGTATTTCGGTGCTCCTGGCAATGGCCGAATCGTCGGCCGCAACTCGAAGAGCCAGAATTACGGTTACAACCAGCGCGAATGGCTGGTACAGATAACCACCGATAGTGACCTCACCGGTGTAACAAACGCACGGCCAGGGTTGAACCGTGGCAAGTTGACTGAGCTTTACTCCACTTTCCAGTTGCTGTTGGGCCGAGACGTGTTCGAGTTTTATCGCGTGAGCGGGGGCCGCGTGACGGATGTGAACCCGCGCTGGGAGGCGTTACTGCGAGAGAACGGATTCATAGACTTCGTCATCTTCGACCTGATGGGTCGGGCACTGGAGGTTCCTTCGTATCATCTGTTGGGGGAAAAGGTCCGCGATTGGGTTGAGGGCTACGACTCCAGCCTTTACTTCCAGGACCTGGTGCACCCCGAAGAAGGAGCGGGCGCCGTTGCTCGTGAAGCTTTGGACGCCATCGCCAAGGGCGGGCGGGCCGTGAAGCTGAAGCTCGGCCGGGCCGGTGTGGCTCGTGACATTGAAGTCGTGCACGCCGTGCGGGAAGCGGTTGGCCCAGAAATCAAAATTCTGGTTGACGCAAACAACGGCTACGACGGCAAATTGCCACTCCTGGAAACCTTTGTGCGTGAGACGGCGACGGACGAAATTTTCTGGATGGAAGAGATGGTCACTGAGAACGTGGCTCACTACCGCAAACTCAAAGAATGGCGGGACCGGTGGTCGCCAGAGACGATGATCGTAGACGGCGAAGGCCACCGAGGCCGCAATACGATATACTGGCAGTTGATGGAGGAAGGTCTGCTCGACGGTATACAGCCCGACATGCTGGATATGGGCTTCTGGCCGTACCACACCCTCGCCCGCGACATCGAAGCGTCTGGCTATGCGACAAAGATCTGTCCGCACAACTACAACGCCGCGGCGATCGGCCTTCGGGGTGATATCCAGTTCGGGGCCGTGACGGAGCGATTCGTCATTGCTGAAGATTCAACCCTACACTTTCCTCTCTACCGGATGCAGGGATACGAGTTTGAAAACGGCTGTTACCGCGTGCCGTCCGCGCCGGGGTTAGGGATAGAGATCGACAGCGAACTGTATGATCGGGTCTACAGGCAGCACGAAACCGTGGTGAGGTAGAAGGCCGCTGGCATTCTGAAGCGGACGTTGGATTAACCTTTCTAACGCGCAGGCGATTGTGGACGATACGGATTGGTCTGAGGGTCGTACCAGTCAAAGAGTCGAGCCCTCAGTTGCTCAGCGATTCCGTTCAACCCAACGTGGTCACCATCACCCAGAACGGCTGCTTCCCAACCGCGTAGTCTGCAAGCGCATGCAACTGGCCGGTTGCCGAATCCACACGATAGCAAGTCATGATGTCCGCAGCCTCCCCAGCGCAGTACAAATACGTACCCGTCGCATCTATATTGAATGACCGGGGACTCGCCGGGACGGAAAAGTGCCCGAACGGGCTGAGCGCGCCGCCGGTGTCAATATTGAATCCCACAATGCTATCGTGCCCTCGATTGGACGCATAAGCCCACTTGCCGTTCGGATGCACTTCCACATGGGCCGTGGCCCCGCCGTCTGTGTACTCCGACGGCAAGGTCGAGATATTCTGGAAACTCGCGAGCGTACCGTTTTCCGCATCGAAGTGGTGGGCGGTCACCGTGTTGCCCTGTTCGTTGACGATGTAGGCGACATCCCCCTGGGGCCGGAAACAGATATGGCGAGGACCGGTTTCATCGTCGGGCGGTGGAAGCTCGGCGGGGGCATTGGGCGTGAGCAGGCCGGACTCGCTATCGAAGCGAAATTGGCAGGTCTTGTTGGTCGGACAGACATGCGGTACAAAGACGAAGCGATCCGCGGCTGCCGAGAGAATGGAGTGAGCCTTTTCGCCGGTATCGATATACTGCACGAGTTCCTCGATAGCGCCGTCATCGCCCAGACGATGCACGGTGACACCACCCCCGCCGTAGTAAGCAGTCAGCAGGAAACGCCCCGCACGGTCCGTGATGAGATGGGCCGGAATGCCGATGCCCGTGTCCATCTTGTTGATGAGCGTAAGCTCGCCCGAGCTCACGTCGAGACGAAAGCTGGCCAACGTCGTCGAGCCCACATGGGCCACCAGCATCACCTTTCCAGACGGGTGCAGACATAACGCACCTGAGGGGCCATGGGCGTCGCTGGTTGCCTGCAACTGGAGTGCTCCCGAATCGAGGTCCAGGTTGTAGAGTTTGATCTGTTGGTCGCCGGTCAGCGAGACAAAGACGACGAAGCGGCTATTACTGGTTTCCATCATACGATAAGCTCCTGTCTTTCGTTGATTGACAAAGAAATTCGAACGCGCTTTCTCAGCGGAACGACTGCCATTATACCACACCTCCAAAAAAGGCGGAACAAAAAAATCCCACTCTCGTGTCCGCCGTGAACACACCAAAAGGAGATTCTTTCCACGAAGAGTTTGACAAGGCGATGATTCTTGTGTATGATAGGATGTTGTTGGCGAAATCAAGTTGGCAGCAGTTTGCCGCCGAATAAAGTAAGGAGATTAATCATGGATACTGCATGTTTGGAACACTGCTTGACAGAGGACGAGCGCACCAAGTTTGAGCGAGACGGATTCATGGTCGTCGAGGATGCGCTGCCGGCTTCAATGGTCGCAGACCTCACCAAAGCTGTAGACCGGGTGAAACCCGGCGTGGACTTTATCGGAAAAGACGATCGATTCTTGGGGCTCATTGATTGCCCGACGACTCTTCCCAAAGTGTGGGGCATCCTCGGCTGGAACATCCATCTGTATCACACCCATATCACGATCACGCCGCCAGTGCCACTGGAAGAGCGACCAGCGAAGAAGCGTCTTCATTGGCATCAGGACAGCGGACGGGTGAGCTTAGACATCGAGACCATACCCGCGCCGCGCATTTCCGTCAAGGTGGGTTATTTCCTGACCGATGTTTCTGAGGGAGGGCGCGGTAATTTTAGCGTCATCCCTGGCAGCCATTTGAAGGATGAGGTTGAATACCCAGCCGACGGCGTTTCAAACCCTGAGGATGCGTTTGAAGTTCGGGTTCCTGCGGGGTCAGCCGCCATCTTCGATCGCCGGATTTGGCACGCGGGAGGTTGGAATTTTTCAGACATTACGCGAAAGGTTCTGTTTGTCGGTTACAGCCACCGCTGGTTCCATCCAAGGGACGCGATGACGGTTTCTCACTACGTGGACCGATGCGATCCGATTCGGAGACAGTTGCTTGGCTCGAAAACCGGCAACTTAGGCCTCACGACGCCGAAGGACGAAGATGTTCCGCTTCGCAATTGGATCAGGGAGCACCTAGGTGAAGAGGCGATTGCCGATCGTTCCGTCCGAAACCTTACGTAACCGTCTCCTACGATGTGAATCGGTGGGCTCTGATTCGGACGACCACACATTTTTGATGCGTAGGAAATTTCCATGAATGGTGTGGAAGGTTTATCGTAGAGCGTAAATTTGCGGTCAAATCCGCTGACGAAGCCGATTTTCGATCGGGGTTTTTCATGAGGCGCTTCCGAAATGCATAGGAAAAACCGGAGGTAAACTGTGGAATATCGACCGTTTGGACAAACAGGACTACAGGTTTCAGCGATTGGGTTTGGTTGCTGGGAGATGGGTGGCGGCTACGGTTCAATCGAGGAATCAGAGGTGATTGGGGCGATTCATCGCGCCCTGGACCTCGGCATCAACTGCTTTGACACCGCCGAAGGCTATGGAAAGGGTAAGTCCGAAGCGTTGTTGGCAAAGGCGTTGGGAGACCGGCGAAAAGACGTCATCGTCGTGACGAAGTTCGGCGTTGGCTACGAGAATGATCGCCTGAAAGGCAGGGATAGCCGGCGTTCAATGGTGCATGCCGCCATCGATTGCAGTCTGAAGGCGCTGAACACCGATTATGTCGATGTGTATCTGGTTCACTGGCCAGATCGTGCCACGCCGTTTGATGAAACGATGCAGGCGCTGGAGGAAATTGTTCAGCAGGGAAAGGTGCGGTATGTCGGCCTCTCCAATTTCGCTCCAGACGAAATCAAGACGTGTATGGAAACGCGGCGTGTTGACGTTTTACAGTACAGTTGTAACCTGTTTGATCGGCGCATGGCGAAATGGATCTTCCCCTATGCGCTTGAGCAAGGAATTGGCGTCATGACGTATGGTTCGCTCGCCTACGGCTTGCTGTCGGGCGCCTTTACTGAGGAAACGACATTTGAGGAAAATGATTGGCGTCGCAACGGGGGATGGAACATGTCGCTGAAGTTGTTTATGCCGGAGGTTTTCAAGCGCAACGTTCAAGCCGTCAACGAACTCAAGGCGATTGCAGACCGGCTCGGGAAAAAGCTCCCGCATCTCGCACTCAATTGGGTGTTTTCCAATCCAGCGGTTAGCGTCTCGCTTGTCGGGGCAAGGCGAGCTTCCGAAGTTGAGGACAATATGGGAGCCGTTGGCTGGACGTTGACAGACGATGTGCGGACTGAAATCGATCAAGTCTTCGCTGAATACGAGATCGACACGGCGCCCAACAAATGGGTCGAACAGATCGATTTCTGAGGTCGCTGATACAGTCATCTGGCTGTGTTCAGATCAATCTTCGTATGTCGCCGGGGTGACCTTACTGGTAGATGGCGGTATGTGTGCAACACCATGAGCACCTGTGATTCAGAATTGGTATGACGTTATTTCGGTTCTTGGTCACTACTTTGACTTTGGTAAATACAGAAGGGATTGCGGGAGAAGGGGAGTCCGCTACTGGCAACAGCCACACAAGTGTTTACCAGGGCACCGCAATCCCCAACATCCGAGCCGGGGAACATTCAAACCCATTTTCGCCGTCTCATTACTGTGTGAGAACGTCGCACCCCGTTTCCGTAATCAGGATCGTCTCACTGGTGCCGACGCCATAGACGCCGAGGACACGCAGGGTGAAAGGCAGGTGGAATGTCCGAACGAACCCAAATCGGTTTCCCGCGTGCTCCCGCCGAATCGTGTCTACTTCAGCCAACGCCTGCAAGACCACATCGTCGTACCCGCTCAGCCGCTCCAAGTGGTTCATTCCCATCTGTCCCGCGCCAACAACCCCGATACGCAGTTGCATCCTTGTCTCCTTCTTCATCCCGGTAAACGAAGCGAGCGGGCCAGAAATCTTCCCCTCATCGTCTGTCCAATTCCATTCGCTTGAATCAGTATTTCGCCAGCAGGACGCCCCGTCCCAAAACGGGATGCTTGACGCCGGCCAGCCGTAACGCCGCCCAGATGCTCACCGCCGGCGCGCTGACCACCGGTTTTCCCAGGTCGTGTTCCAGCGGTTCAAGAATCGCCGCCGTGCGGATGCCACTGCAAGCCAGCAGTACGCACTCGGCTTCCGGTCCACCTCGCATGCCAGATCGTACCACACCGACGGTGGCGCATTGCCGATCTCCCACTCCGTTTCCATCTCCGCGCTCTGGCTGGATGTCACCTCAAAACCGTTCCCTTCGAGAAATTTCACCAACAGTTGAGTCACCGCCGCCGGATAGGGGGCAGCAACAGCGACGCGATAGATGCCCAACGTTTTGAGTGCTTGAACTTGAGCCGTGCTGATGGTCGTTGCCGGGATGCCTACCTGACGCTGGAGGGCTTGGGCAATCTTCCGGTCGCTTCCCACACCGCGCACGAAGCTGCACGAATTGCACAGGAAAACAATGGCTTTCGGTCGGGTGATGCGGAGGGTCTCGGCTGCATCGAGGATGGGTTGCAGATTGGCGTAGCTCTCGACCATACGAGGACTGATCGGGTCAAAGCGGGTGGGTGTCCGGTATCGTGTGAAAATCAGCGACACGCCTTCTGGCAAGTAATGCCAGTATTCGTCGTCGTTGATTCCATCATCGGGCGTTAGCAGTCCCAAACGCGCCCGCCAGCCCCCAACACCGCCACTGAGACGTTTCACCATGACTTGCTCGTGTCTCTGCTCTACATTGACCATATTTATTTGGACTTATCTCCGTTTGTCGGTTCTCTGGGATAACAGGGACGGTGCGTGAAGGGTTCAATTTTAAACCGACAGATCAGCGGTTTCACGCGAGTCAACCTCGTTGCCGGCGACATGGTTTCCCATGACTCCAGCATTGTAGTCCACTCCGAACCCCAGCGGTCCGTGTTTTTTTTGTCCACATCCGAAGCCCTTATTTCAATGGTTAGTTTGGCATCGCGGATCGAGTCAAAGTCGAAGCACTCATCCGCATCGTTTCGGTCTCGATGAAAATATGATACCTCATTTCATAGGAAATTATCTATCAGAAATGGTATAAGAGTTGTGTAGGGGATTTCCCCCATAAGAAAATCAGGGATTTCCCCGATTGACAACTTGGCGTCGTCTCAATATACTTTTGAGGACATTTCTATCTGAACGGGTGGCCAATCGTCTGTCGATCATTCCGTAGGCAGTTTGAAAAATCTCGATATGAACAGCCACATTCCAGTTGAAACGACTCATGGATAAGCCCATCACGACAAGGA
>JAPUIP010000576.1 GCA_027296925.1 Candidatus Poribacteria bacterium
CGGACTATTACTACAGGGTTCGGGCTCAGCCTCCCACAGATCACTCCCCCCTTGAAGCCGCGGCACGATTCATCTACCTCAATAAAACCTGCTTCAACGGATTGTACCGCGTCAATCGGTTCGGCGAGTTTAACGTACCGATCGGTCGTTACGAAGATCCGAAAATCTGCCAGCCGGAAAAGCTGATGCCGGCAAGCTGTGCATTAACCCATGCCCAATTGCGTGCGACCGACTTTGCGAGCGCTTTGCACGACGCACAGCCGGGGGATTTCATCTATCTGGATCCACCCTATCCACCGAGCAGCCCAACCGCACATTTCACCCGCTATACACCTTATCAATTTGGGCGCGGTGATCAGATCCGCCTGGCGACGGCATACGCGGAACTGGATCGGCGGGGCTGCTATGTCATGCTCAGCAACTCGGATTGCGAACTGACCCACACGCTATATCGGCGCTATCGAATGGAGACAATTCGGGCAACGCGATCTATTAGTTCTGATGCCATGACGCGGGGAGCTATGAGGGAATTGGTGGTTTTGAACTATTAGTCGCAGATGGCGGGAGTCAGCTACACATTATACCATTCACATCAACCGGTGCCCTGCAGATAATTTGTTGCAAATGGTCTCCCAGACTTCATCAACGGTAATCAGTTTCATGCAGATATTGTCTTTGCATTTATCAGTGAACTGTTTGCAGGGATTGCAAGGGACGTGATGGCGGAGGGTCGTGTGGATGGGAGCTAGCGGTTGGAAGCGAAGGTGGTTGCCGGGACCAAACAGAGCAACCGTCGGTGTGTGCATCGCCGCGGCAACGTGCATCGGGCCGGTATCATTCGTGATGAACAGATCACACTGCTTAACGAGCGCAGCAAATTGGCGGATGCTGAAATCCCCGGCCAATGAGATCGATTCCCGCTTCATTATGTTCGCAACCTGGTCGACAAGCTCGCGCTCGTTCGGCCCACCGAAGATGAGCACCTGCGCGTCAAAGTGTTCCGAGACGCGGTTACCGATAGCCGCAAACCGATCGGGCATCCATTCGCGTAACTTCCACCCGGCGCCCGGAAACAACCCCACTTTCAGCCGATCCGACTGAATGCCTCTGACAGCGAGGGTTTCACGCGCATCAATGTGCTCTGCGTCTGTAATGAACAGTTCCAACGTCCGATCGGTCGCCGGGATGCCGGCCGCGTGCAGCAGATCGAAGTAGCGATCGATGGCGTGCTTGTTGACGCGATCCGGCACACGGACGGTGCACAGCAGGCCGTTGGGCTGATGATACCCGACACGACACTTGGCACCGCTTAAATACGCCAGCAGGCTTGTTCGGAATTTGCGCTGGAAATCGATCGCCAGATCGAAGCGTCGTTCGCGCAGTAGCCGGATGATTCGCCACATTTCGCCGGTATCTTTATTTTGGGCTGTGCGGTCAAATGGGATGACTTCGTCGAGGTGGGGATTTTCGGTGAGGAGCTCGGCAGACTGCTTCGCCACAAGCATCGAGATCTGTGCTTGTGGGAAATGCCGCCGCACGGCGCGAATGGCAGGTGAGGTAAGGACAATATCGCCCAGCGAACTGAGCCGGATCAGGAGGATGTTTTTCATGTTCAACAACACATCGGACGTATCGGATTCAGGAGGGGTCAATCGTCCGCGTTTCGACAGCTTCCACGGCCTGCGCGATAAGCGTATCGATTTCCAGATCCGCCTCGGCCTCTCGAACGGCGGCAAGCGATGCGTTCGTCGCGGGGTGTTTCGGGACAAAGAGTGAGCAGCAATCGTCATGAGGGAGGATCGAGGTTTCATACGTACCAATCTGCTCGGCGCGCGCGATGATCTCCACTTTATCGTCACCGATGAGCGGACGCAGAATCGGAAGCTCCGCGACCGCCTCAATCACCCTGATGTTACCCAGCGTTTGCGAGGCGACCTGCCCCAGGCTTTCGCCGGTAACCAGTGCATTTGCTTTTGCAGCCGCCGCAATTCGCTGCGCGATGCGAACCATCATCCGACGGTAAAGGATGACCCGAAACGGCGCCGGCGTTTTGGTCACGATTTCCCGCTGGACTTCTCCAAAGGGCACAAGATAGATTCGCGTCTGATAATTCCACGTTGCCAAAATTTGAGCAAGTTCTTCGACCTTCTCAAGGGAGGCCTTGTCCGTGTAAGGATAACTGTAGAAGTGTATGAAAATCGCCTTGACGCCGCGTTTCATCATCCGCCACGCCGCCACCGGAGAATCTAGCCCACCAGACAGCATGACGAGGACATTACCACTGACCCCAACGGGTAGACCGCCCACGCCCCGAATCTTGTCTGTATAGATGTACGCCGAATTTTCGACGATTTCGATGTTACAGCGCAGATCGGGATTGTGCATGTCCGCCTTCGCACCGGTGTGCTTCAGGAGATACCCCCCCACTGCCGCACTGACCTCTGGAGAAGTCAGCGGGAAACGCTTGTTCGCCCGTTTCGTTTCGACCTTGAGCGTATTAAACCGTTTATCCTCAATCCACGCCAATGCCGCCGCTTGAATCGCCTCGATATCCAGTGCTGCCGCACAAGCAAGTTCAAAGTGGGCAATCCCCATGACCTTGCCCAATCGTTCCCGGATTGCCACGACATCCGCCTCCGCTTGGAGCGTCACTAGAATCCGCCCGTATATCCGCCGGACCTCTGTGTAGCCTATATCTTTCAGCGACAGTCTGATGTTCTGGACGAGTTTCTTCTCAAAAAACGATCTATTTTTGCCTTTTAGTCCAACCTCGCCGTAATGAACGATAAAGATCTTTTCCATAATAGGTTCCAAAGCTCATGTCAACTCAATTTGTGTGTTCCAATGTGTTGTCAAGCGTTCAGATTGGAATACAATTGATATTAGGAGCCCCAGCCCTGCTGTTTGATTATTTGTTTCAGATTGGTCTCCAAGGCAATGAAGGCAGATAATGTGCGTAGTGGCGAAAAGTCATCAATAAATTCAGCAACACGAAGAGCCCGCTGATTAACAGGGAGGCGTTTCAGACGGCGTCCGCTGAGATTACTGGCTTGCTTGAGGCGCTCATGCAATTCAGCCTTCGGATCGGGGAGTTCCTCAAGCCGATTGATTGGAGGAAGATCTAGTGGCTGACTGCCGGAACGGTTTCCGGCTGCATACCTGATAGCTGATTCATCAAAGAGTAACCAAGCTTCTTGCATGCGAACCGGCACAACACAAACAGCCGTCGGCACTGCATTGACGATTTTTTCAATTGCTTGGTTGATCTCATTGACACGTTTCTCTCGCATCTCTCTTTCTGCATCCCGATGAACAAACAGGAGATCGCAAGGATAGAGCTCCAAACTCAGACGAATTTTATCGTCTAATCTCATCCGCTTCGGTCGACGCAACTGACGTAAGTCAGCCCATTCCGGTTGAATCGCATACGCAGTTCCATTTGCCCTCAATAGCCACGTGAGGATTGGGAGTAATACAATGTCTGAACTTCCATCTGTTACCAAGGTGTAGCGCAACTCTCTCATTCGACATCATTGAAAAGCAGTAGTTGCTGCAAGTCAGGCCTCTCAATAACCCGACAAGGCTTTTTCGGCTTCAATTTCGATAACTGATCCATTGACAGTGTAGGCTTTAGATAGCCCAACAGTTCTCCTTTGGCGACAGGATATATATCTGGCTCGGCCTCTTCGCGCCACGTATCCGGCAACCAACTAAAGCGAGCACCTTTAAATCGTCTCCCGTCCTGTACCATCTCTTTTAATTCCGCGACCAACAAACTATCATCAAGAACTTCCTGAACAACCGCTGGGGAATGGGTATTAACAATCATCTGACGTAGCGGATTATCTAATCCAACAGGGCTGTTAACGTCGGTCGCGATATCCTGCAGCAGGCGCAGAATCGAGGGAATTCGTTCAGGGTGTATGCCGTTTTCCGGTTCTTCCATGCAAATCAAACCGCTTGCTTTCGGATCTAAGTCTAAAACCGCTAATCCCAAAAAGCGCAATGTCCCATCGGAAAGGGAGCGTGCTGGGTGAACCGTACCATCACGACCCGTGACTTCCAAAGTCAGCAGTTCGCGTCGTTCATCTCGATCAATACTGACAGCGTAAACATCCTCGATTAGCTCGGACAAACGGGCCGCAACCTGGTCATAAATCCGGGTCGCTGCTTTCTCTTCTGAGAGGTGGTTCGCGTATTTGTGAGAACGTGCGAGATCGTATAAAGTTGCCGCCAAATGAGAACCATCACTGCCTAATCCCGGCGGCGTTGTAAATTCATCAGGTTCTCGTAATGAAGAAGGCTCTAATTGTAATAGCCGCCAGGATTGCATTTCTCGACGCGCAAGAAGTGCTGTCGGACTCTCTGTAGCGTTGACAGTAGAAAGTATGGTACGCGGAAGGTTTGCCGCGAGAATCGACTTCGGTCTACCACCAGTGCCGTCTTGGCTTAATCTTATCACTCGGTTGTCGCCTTGATCCTCCGTTGAAATGAAGGGTGAGGTTCTTTTGCCCTGTAAGACCGACTGACGCCAGATCCTTGCTGTGTGAGGAAATCTCAAATGTTTTGGTGCATCGCGTAATTTGATATGCTCAAGTTTTTCTCGAATGAGTTTAAGAGAACCCAATGCAGGCAAGTGGTCATCCACTCGATACGTGAGGGCCACACTGTAGCGGAGAAACGTAATCGTCGCTTTCGCCTGCTGACCTAAATCATCTATACCTTTACGGGGAACAATCATCTCCGCTTCAAAAGACATTTCCTCGTCATATCTATCTCCAACACGGTGAAATAAGTTACGCACATCACTGGTTCTCCCCACTTCACTGCGCACAGACCTTGCAGCATCAATGAGTGTATCACTGGCTAACGCGCTGAGAAATTGAATGGCGTCAAACAAATTCGATTTGCCAACCCCGTTGCCACCTGCCACACAGGTAAATGGTCCGAAGCGAACATCAACATTGACCAGGTTTTTGAAGCCAGAAACCTTTAAGCGAGTCAACATAAGAGCCCCAATTCTTCCTTCTATCGATCTTGGCGCCTACAGTTCTCTTGAGCACCTAAAACATCCGCAGTCGTCTTAAAGTGCAGCTTGGCAACATGACGCAAGGCTTCCGCGCCATGTGCTTCGACAAATCGCTTTCCAACCTCAATCACTTGTGACGCGCCCTTGGGAAGCTGAATCCGGTACCGTTGAGAGAGTTGATCCAATCGTCGGAGGAATGTCTCACGCGCTAGGATTGATGCAGCGGCGACAGCGATATCGCTTTCCGCTTTTGGGACTTGCACCAACTCAATCTGCGACTGGACCGTCCCCAACTGTGCAGCTAAAACTTCCGGTTTGGCAAAGCGATCCACAAGGATGTAGCGGCAATCCACGCGCTGGAGGAGGTTCTGAATCGCTTTGGCATGCAGCCACGCCAGGAGATGATTCAAGTTTTGACCGTTCTCCGTAAATGAAGCGTACAGGGTGTTGTAGCGAAGCGGCGTGACCTCAACCGATGAGACGTAACGCCCATAACGCATCCGAATCTCCTGAGCAAGCTTTCGGATCTGTGAATCAGAGATTTTCTTCCCATCTCGCACGCCAAGCGCACGTAACCGCTCACAGATGTCGGAATTGACATATATGCCAGCCGCCGCTAATGATCCAAAATAGTCGCCTTTACCCGCTTCATCGGTACCGATCCAAGTGTCCCAGTGGTGATGTTCAAGTGATGGTGGTGTCGGATTCGTTTTCATGCAGCGCTGAATTGGGGGAACCGGGCGACAGAAATGCAAAGAGATCCAACGACGCTTTTCTGCTACCGTGTCTCAATCACCTTTCCTGTGGAACTCCGGCATCGGGCACCGGCGCAGCACGCGGATCCAAAACTTCGTCCACACCGTAAAATTGACCACCGTCTCGCCCCGTTCCGCGATCGACAACCTCTGGCCCCTGCTCCTTATTCCCACGTATAAAATTTTCGCGTAAGCGACCGCCGTCGTACACAGCCCAGCCACCATTGCTGACAATGTTATTGAACGTGATCTCCGGCGAGGCGGAGGCATAGCATACAATCGCATGTTGATAATTGCTGGAGAGCTCGTTGTGATCGATCATGGGCCGGGAGTCATCATCACAGACAATTCCGAATTCATTGGCCTGAATTACGTTCCGGGTGATCTCCGGTGACGCCCCCTTCAGACATTTGATTGCTGTACCATTTTTGTTAATCTCGTTCTCGTTAATCAAGGGGGAGGCGTTGTCGCAAAAGATACTCAGCTTGTTGTCGCTCAACAAACAACGCTCGATCTGTACGGTGTCGGACCCGCAGGAAATCGCGGTGTCGGCGTGCTGAATACGGCAGTAGGCGAGGCGTGAATTCAGACTCGTTGTTTCCAGGCGAATGCCCACCCAATCTCCAGCTTCTGGCCCTTCGGCGTCGGATCCAAGCGAGCCAAACGTAATCAAGCGCTTCGGTTCACCCTCGGCGTATAGCACTCCGTGGACGACCAACTGATGCACGCCGGTGGTCGGGTCAAATCCGACAACGGAGTCAGACCGGATGGTCAACGTCATCCCCTCAGGCACGATGATATCGCCGGTGATCAGGATTTTCCCTGCCCAGATTTCGCTTTGCGCCAATTCGCCCGATTTTTCGAGGGGGTTCTCGCTGGTGCCCACGTCCCCGATATTGAGTGTCCCCGCTTGACAGCCAATCCCGGCCAGTACGGAAAAGATCAACGGAATCAACAGACTATTATTTTGTCGCCGCATCGGATCTCCTTATTTCTGTATTAGAGAGTGTTGACGAACTTGCGAAAAGCTTAGGAAACAGAGCGGTTCAGCAGGTCCCTCCCCGGCCCCTTCAACCGGAGCCGGGAGGGCAAGGCTCCCGCTGCCTCCAATTGAGTTCGTCAACAGCCCTTAATTTCGCTTGAGCTTTCCCCAGGAGAGGACGTGTTTGCCCGCAGACGTCATTACTCCCTGTGTTTGGATAATTGGAGATTGGGATGTCGAGCCATCGAAAGCGACATCCTCAACGTAGTAGTAGTAGGTCGTTCCCGCTTCGATATCCGCATCCGTAAATTCATAGG
>JAPUIP010000577.1 GCA_027296925.1 Candidatus Poribacteria bacterium
TCTCCTCAAGCTCGATCCGAAACATCAACATGCCCTTGAACTCTTGCGCAAAGTGGGCTGCGATCATGTGAGAATGCTCTGTCGGGAAAACCGGCATCGTCAGGCGGTTGGGTTATTGCAGGGCTTCATCGAGGCCGATGCCAACCACACGCCTTTCTATATTCTGCTGGCGCGCGCATTCCTGGATCAAGGCAAGGAGTTAGAAGCGGAGGAAACTCTGGGAAGGTGCATTGAGTTAGCCCCGAATAAACCGCTGGCGCATGCTCAAGTTGGCAGAGCGTACATGTCCGTCGAATATTTTGAACGCGCGGAGGCGCATTTCAAGGAAGCGGGTGGCCTCGACACGGAAGATGAAGATGTTTTGTTGACAATCGGGACCGCGTACCTGCCACATAACACGCGGCGAGCGAATCGCTATCTGAATAAGCTAATTGCCAATCAGCCGGAAGATCCGGCAGTCTTTGAAAGAATTTGCAACGAATTGATCGGGGAAGGTCAGCCCGAACTCGCGCAAAAGATTCTGGATCGCGGTGTGAAAGCGTTCCCTGATTCCATCCCACTCTGGATGCACAAGATCCGTGTCGCCCTCATGATGGAGGATATTGATCTGGTTCGGAAAACGGCAAAAAAGCTGCGCAAGCTGGCAATGGCGGCCGGTGAATTTGAGATCCTCCAGGCAATCTCGGCTTTGGAGATGATGCTCACATTCCAGTCAACTTGGGGAAATCTTTTTGACGACGAAGGAGGTTTTTTTGACGATGAATACGACGAATTCGATGATGAACCCTTTTGATGTCTTGAGGGTAGATGAAAGCGCGTCGGACGCGGAGGTAAAAAAGGCCTACTTTCAGATGGTGCGGCAGTTTACGCCAGAGAAGCACGCGGAGCAATTCAAAGAGATCCGAGAAGCGTATGATCTGTTGAAAGATCCGTCTCGCCGACTGGAGGCTGAAGTGTTTAGTTTTGCCAAGCCCGCGGAGCAGGCAGTCGTGGAAGATGCAGAATTGCCTCCGGTCAAATTGGATAGCGATGTTTTTTTGACATGGATTCGGCGAACCCGTACCGATCTGGAACGAACAGATTTCACGAGTGATTTTAATGAAGTTCTTTGAAAAATTGTCCAGATGGTCTCAGTACGTGGAATTTAGGCGCGTACCCCCTGCCGACGCTCTAGAATCATCGTCTGAGGTTGACGACCAATCCCAGTCAGATCCACTCCAGGATGCGATCGCTGACCTGAAAAAGGCGACGCAGAAGCTCGGACGCACCCAGTTTCGCGCAAATGCCGTCGCGGAATCGGATCGCAAAGAGATGAAACAGATGCTGCACCGGGTGTTGGCGCTGTCGATGGAAACGCAGGGGGAAACGCTGGCGGATCTGTTAGTGGTGGTGGATGGTCTGGAAGAGGGAATCCGGGCGATTGAGCAGCTCAACGACGAAAATGCACGCGCGCCTGCATGGGCGGATGGATTCCGCATCGTGCATGAGCGGATGCTGCGCATCCTGGAGCGGTGGGATGTGGTTCCGATCGAAAGCGTTGGACAACCGTTCACGCCGCATCGGCATCGTGCCGTCGATACCATCCACACAGATGAGTTCGCGGAGAATACCGTGGTCGAAGAACAGCGACGAGGATATCTGTGTGGAGAAGAGGTGCTGCGGTACGCCGAAGTGGTTGTGGCGAGAAAGAGGGCAGATGAAAGATGAAACCGATTGTTGGCATTGATTTGGGAACGACCAATTCTGAGGTCGCAATTATCCGAGAGGGGCGCCCCCTGGTAATCGCGGATGCGGCGGGGAAACAGATTGTTCCGTCGTTTGTAGGACGCTCTCCCACCGGGGAGATGCTTGTTGGCGAGTTGGCGCGAAACCAGTATACCGTCGATCCAGAGCGCACCATCAAGTCGATTAAACGCAAGATGGGGAGCGATGAGCGGGTGAATTTAGGCGAGGAAACCTATACCCCGCCGGAGATCTCCGCGTTCATTTTAAGACGGCTGAAGTCGATGGCAGAAGAATTCTTGGGTGAATCTGTCGAACAGGCGGTGATCACCGTTCCTGCCAACTTCTCCGATAAACAGCGGCAGGCGACCAAAGATGCAGGTGAAATCGCCGGGCTGGAGGTCCTTCGCATTATCAACGAACCAACGGCTGCCGCGCTTGCTTACAGATTGGATCGGGAGGAGGATCAGTTTCTGGTTGTATACGACCTCGGTGGCGGTACGTTCGATGTTTCTGTCATTGAGATCAACTCCGGCGTCGTGGAGGTGCGCGCCAGTCACGGGAATACGGAACTCGGAGGCGATGATTTTGATGCGGCACTGGTCAAGTATATTGCCGAGGATTTCAAGCAGCAACACGGAATAGACCTTCAGGCGGATCGCCGCAGCCTGGCGCGTCTCACCCGCGCTGCTGAAGCCGCCAAGATCCAGTTGTCTGACGCCCCTTTTGCGCAGATCCGAGAGGAATTCATCGCCACTCAAGATGGCAAACCGCTCCATCTGGAGATGGAGATCGAGCGCTCCCGTTTTGAGGCGCTCGTCAGCGATATGCTCGAATCGACGATTGAGTGCGTTCAACAGGCGTTGGAAGATGCATCACTCTCTGCGGATGAAATTAACAAAGTGCTTCTCGTCGGTGGTTCCACCCGCATTCCGCGCGTGGCGGATATACTTGAAGATGTCATGATGGCGCAGCCGCATCTGGAGGTCGATCCCGATCTGTGTGTGGCGATGGGCGCCAGCGCGCAAGCGGGAATTATCGCAGGAGAGCCGATCGATGCGGTATTAGTCGATGTCAGCCCCCACTCGCTTGGCATTGAAGTCGCAGAGTGGCAGATGATGGGCCCCGTCTTCGATCAATATAACGTGATCATTCGGCGGAATACGCCCGTGCCTGTCTCGAAATCGGAGGTTTATACAACACTCTCACCGGATCAGAAAAACGTAGAAATCAAGGTGTATCAGGGTGAGGAGCCGATCGCGTCCCACAACACATTACTCGGAGAATTTCTACTCGAAGGTGTCAAGCAGACAAAGCGCGGGCAACCGGAGATTATCGTCAACTTCGATTACGATGTGAATGGCATCGTGCATGTCTCTGGGAAGGACAAGCGGACGGGAGCCGCGCAGGAGATCACGGTGACCGCCACGCCCGATCGCTTGACGGAGGAGCAGAAAGCTGACGCCACCGAGCGCGTTGGAGACGTGGAAATCGTGTGGGATGCCGCGCCGACAGATTCGCATGAAGATGCTGTCGTACTTCTGGAACGCGCCTCGGAGGTTGATGATTCATTAGCAGATGGCGAAGAGAAAACTGACCTGCGGGAGTTGATCTCTGCACTGGAAACAGCACTCGGCAATCAAGATGAGGAAGCAATTGATGAACTGCAGGAGGAACTCCTAGACCTGCTGTATGACCTCGAAGATTGAGCGAAGAGGAAAAGAATCGCCCCGGCAACCCCGGGGATTCCCCATCATTTACGATCCGAACCGGTAGACTTTTAACGCGGTTTTGCCGAGAATCCAGTCTTTATCTTCGGCAGTAAAAAAGGGAATCAGATCCTTCATAATCAATAGTTCGTAGAAGTTCGCATAAATCATCCGTTGCGGCCCGAACCGGTCATAGACACGCCGGAGATAGGGCCACATGTCACGGTAAGGCATCTGCTCCCTGGACGAGTTATGCAGAGATGTGCGGATGTAGACGTTGGGTAGGCGAGAGAGTGCGAGGAGTTGATCAAAGCCTTCGCTGTCGGGGGCTGCGATGTCGATCATGGCAAAGTGATCGATAACGACGTTCACGCCCGGAAACCGCTCCGCCATATCCGCGACTTGAGAGATTTGGCCCGGCGCCAGGAAGATGTTAAAGACGGCGCCCAATACCTCAGCTTTTTTCCAGAGCGGGTAGCTGACCGGGTCATTCAGCCAAACCACGTTCTGGTCGTAGATCGGGCTCAGCCGCATCCCCACCAGGTGCTCCTCCACGATGGCGCGCTCCAGCCGCGCGGGATTGTCGGGGGCGTCGGGTGAGTAAAGCCGATGGCCGACCAGCAATCCGATTCCCGCGAATTTGTCCGGGTACGTCTTAGCGCAGTAGCTGGTGTAGGAATTGTCTCGCCCGTAATAGCAGACATGGCTAATCACGACCTTATCCACGCCATGGACCCGCATTTGGGAAAGCAGATACCCCGCCGAATATTCGTAGTCCGGCAAGTTATTCGGGCAACTCGCTACATTCGGGTCAATCGGAAATCGGGAGTCGTTGATGACCCAGGCATGCTCGGCACCATTGACGATGGGTGTGCAGCCGTGGGATGCCGAGCCGTTCGTTGCAGTTGATTCAGGCATAGTCAATATCTCCTCGTATTCGTCAATCTTTTACATCGAGTAGAATCTTCACACCCTCCTGGCGTTCAAAGCACGCAAAGGCTTCCTGCCAGTCTGTCAACGGAATCTCGTGGGAGATAAGCCGGCCGGTATCCACCAATCCCAACTCCATGAGTTTGGGTGCGCGCTTTCAAGGCGTACTTCACCAGTTCGTTCATAACTATCCCTGCCAAAACACGGGAACGCCGAGCTCAGTCGCCAAATCCGCCAATCCCTTTAAGTGATCGCGGTGGAGCGGGATGCCGTCCGCGCTCCATTGTTCCTGCTTCATTGCCTCAAGTTCTCCCGGGAAATAAACGCGATCAAATCCATCCGCGGGCGGACTGGATCGAAGTTCGTGAATTTCCCGGTCAATCTCTTCCGTGAACTCATCGAGCGGGACAAAGCTCTCGATGTTCAGCGCATAGAAGAAAAGCCCCGACCCCTGTTTGTCAAGCGGAAGGTCCCCTTTCTTATTGACCGTTGCCCCCATACCCGTCAACGGGCCGGACAAGGCATCCATCGCGAGTGCAAGGGCGTACCCTTTCGGCCCGCCGAGCGGCAGCAGGACCCGCGCTTTATTGGGGTCATCCGTCTCCTTGCCATCTTCATCTAATACCCAACCGGGCTCCAGCTTTTTCCCGTATAGCCGCATTGTGCCGATCCGCCCCCACGCTGAAACACCGCACGCCATATCGAGAACAATGGGTGGCTCGGTTTTCGCGGGGACGGCATAAGCGAACGGGTTGTTCCCAACGACTCGTGTTTTACCGCCATACGGCGCAACGCCTCGACTGCTTGTGGAGGTGCTGAACCCGATCATGCCATGTTCGAGCGGAAGCATGGCCAGGCAGGATGCGGCGCCGAAGTGATTGGTGGTATACGCGCCCACCGCACCAATGCCGGCGGTTTTCGCCTTTTCAATCGCAAGTTCCATCGAAAACTTGCCTGCGACATGACCCAACGCCCGATCACCATAAACTCGCGCAAACGCCGGTCCGTCGCGGGTGATCTCCAGATTGGGGGTCGGATTGATGTTTCCGGCCAGGATACCTCGGACGTAGCCGGGCAACGCGCGAGTGCCGTGTGAGTGAATCCCGCGCAGGTCTGTTTCGACCTGCAAGTGCGCAACGGCATTGGCATCCGTTTTTGGAACGCCAACCTCCTGATAGAGCTGACTGGCAAATTCTCTTAATTCATCCGCATTGACGACAATATCTTGATCTGTTGGGTCGAAGTTCATTTTAACGCCTCCTAAAATTGCGTAAAACGTAAATTCCAGCACTCATGCGTTCAATGGACCCACGAACGCATTCCCTTGATTCGTTGATTTGCTTAACCACCAATTTCCTCTTTTGTCACATTTTCTTATTCTACATAGACCTCTATCATTCACTCCTTATCAAGCACACGGCGTAAAATGCTTCGGTGCCCGAGATTATTTTCGAGGCGGTAGATGACCGTGTATATTCCGGGCATGGTGAGAAATTGGCTGCGGTCAATGACCGGGATAAATCTCACCACTTCCGAGTTATCGTTGGATATATCAAGGTGTTCTGAAAACGGCCCGTAGCATCGCTGGCCCAGCGGGTTAAGGACCTTCCATGTGATTTGGAGCCACGTCGGACGCGGATTGCGACTGATGTAAACAACCAGTTCATCCGCTTCCTGTGCGTCGTCGCTAAAACCGAGTACACCGAACTCCGAGAGTATTTTCTCTGTCAGCGTGGGCGGGATGTGCTCCAGATAGCCTTTGCCAGGAATTGTCCGCCACGTGCCCCCCGTCGCCCAAGCAATCTGCTTGATGGGGAGGAAGTCAAGCCCGATGACATCGACGCGGATGCCTTCACGCTGCAATGTTTCGGTGACCTGATCGAGGCTATACGCAGACCTACCGTCGTAATCCGCATCGTGGAAGGCGCCGTCGCTGGCGAGGACGAAGAATCGCTGTGTGCCGCGTCGGAACTTGATTTTATGTAACGCCGCCATCAGCGCGTCCAATCCTGACTCGGCGAGATCCCCGCCGCCCTCAAACTTGATTTTGTAAAGCCAGTTCTTGAATTTGCCGTGATCGGTTGTGACGCCGCGAACCTTTGGCTTGTCCCGCGCGGTATCGGCGAACGTGACCAGCCCAGCGGCTGTATCGTGTCCGGCGCGAGTCAGATGCTCAAAGAAGAGATCGATATACGCCCGAATGCCCCGTACATTGTCCGCCATACTGCCGGTTTTGTCGATCACAAAAACGAGATCGATCTCGTGAGCGGTCGCCGCATCCGCTACATTCCGAGCAAGGTCCGTCATCATCTGAATGTAGTTGTCTCCTCCCGAAGGGATTGGGACGCCGCCTCCACCCGACGAATTTCCGATAGGCATCCCACCGAGGACTTCGCCCCGTCTACGCCCAACCCGCAACTTCGCCGTGCCAACGTCAGGAGAATTCGCGGACAGATCTGCTTCCTCGCCAACCACGCTGATTTTTTCATAAACTGCCGGCGGTAGGACAGCTTCCGATTCCACTTGCGGTAAGTCTGCTTTTGTGACGACAGGTTCTTTGGATGGTGGACGTGCCGTCGTGGAAAGTCGAGGTTGAGGGGCAATCCGGGCGTTATCGGCAGTGATCGGTGTGTCCATTTTGCCGGCGATCACCGTTCGCTGATTGGTACTGAGGGAATTGGCCATCAACCAATCCGATGAGGCGGCCGGCTTCGGCTTGGGAACAGCAACTTCCGGAGGGGTGGGCGCCGGTTCGGGCGGAGGCGCTGGCTCGACCTGCTCGCGAGGGATGACCTCTGGACGGGGGAGATGGACGATGTCAACCGCGATCCTGTTATCAAACAGCGGCGATATCAGGCGCGGTTCAAACTGGACCCGCACCATGATGAGCGCGACGATCAGGTGAATGATAAATGAGCAGATTAAAAATGGATGGGAGCTTTTGCGACGTAACATTTCAGCACCGGGTTCATGGAAATCATCTAAGTATAAGTTCCAATTAAGTTATTCAACCTCGTTCATCCCCCTCACCCTAGCCCAGGTCACTCGCCTCGGGACTCTCCCACCAGGGGAGAGGAAACGCATTTACTCTCTTCTCCCTCGAGGGTTTTGGTGTTGGTGGTGTGGGTGACAAAACTGCAAAATCGTTTTTGGAACTTAAGATCTGAGCGTTCTCAATTGCCCACGAATATCGACATGTACCTTCCAATCGTTCCAATGAGGC
>JAPUIP010000578.1 GCA_027296925.1 Candidatus Poribacteria bacterium
GGTCGATTCGGATCGAATCGGCATTATTGGACAGGGATTGGGGGGATTGGTTGGGCTATGGACGGCCGCCCTGACTTCGCAGATCAACACGCTCGCTGCCGTTGCACCGTATCCTTGTAATTGGGAACGGCACGTCGCCAACGCGAGCAGCGTGGCCGCCAGCGAAGTCAAGACGTATCTCATGCGCTATCCGGAGCAGGAAGAGATTGTCTGGAAGACATTGAGCTACTTTGACCCCATCAACATCGCTCACCGTGTGAACTGCGCGACGATGTTCCCGCTTGGCTTGGAGGGCAACACCGCGCCGCCTCAAGATTCGGTGGGGGTATACAACCTGATCGAAGGGGAGAAGGAGTTAAAGGTGTTGCCTTACGAAGGACACGCCGGCGGGCGAGAAGAGTTGATTCGCTGGATGCAGGCGCGGCTAAAGCCGTAACCAAAGGAGGTTGATACGATGTGGACATTTGACTTGCCATTAGAAGAGCTGGAGAGTTACAAACCACCCCGTACCGCGCAGCCGGACTTTGACGAGTTCTGGGCGCGCACGAAAGCCGAAGGACTGGCGCAGCCGTTGAACCCTGAACTGGTGCCGGTTGACTATCCCGTAAAACGGGTTCAGGTCTTTTCGGCGACATTCGATGGCTACGCGGGAGGGAGCGACCAGCCACCACGCGCAGGAGGTTGGTATTTCATTCCCGAAGATGCGCCACCGCGTCCGGCATTGGTCATCTACCACGGCTATCACGGCTATCGCGATCAGGTCGCCAGCCATTTGCACTGGGCGTTACTCGGCTTCGTCGTATTAGCGATGGATGTGCGCGGGCGTGGCGAGGCGGCCGACTGGACCGAGTATTCAGGCGGACATGGGCTCGGCTGGATGACGCGCGGCATCATGGACAAAGAGGAATACTTCTACCGCTTCGGCTATATGGACTGCGTGCGCGGGGTCGAGTTCGTCGCACAACGTCCGGAAGTGGACCCCAATCGTATCGGTGTGCTGGGCAGTTCACAAGGCGGCGCCTTGAGTCTTGTCGTTGCCGCGCTCAGCGACCGTCCGGCTATCGCGATGCCGATGGTGCCCTATCTCTGTGACTATCCGGATGCCGTCAAAATGGCGCGAGGGAATCAGTACGGTGAGCTGAACAACTACTTCATCCGTTACCCAGAGCGGGAAGCGGAGGGAATGAAAACGTTGAGTTACTTTGACAACGTCAACCTGGCGCCGTGGATCACCTGTCCGACCCTGGTCTCTGTCGGGCTGCGGGACATCATCTGTCCGCCTTCTACCGTATTCAGCACCTATAACCACATGACCTGTGAGAAAGAAATCGCTATTTATCCTTACGATGGACATAGTGGTGGTGGGGACGCACACAAGGAGAAGGTGGTCGCGTGGGCGCATCGGCTTAATCCCTGAGGGCAGTCCACGAATCTTCGCCAATCTGCGCGAATAGGCACAAAACGGATGATTTCAAAGCAGCAGTTTATAACGATGGACAGCATAGTATAGAATATCAATTCAGGAGTAACCCATGCAATTTCTAAAACCAACTCCCAGCACGGTCATCGCCGACACGCCGACAGTGAAGTGCGCCATGGCGGAGTTAGCGCCAGGGGGCGAATACTCGCTGCATAACCATCCCGGCTCCGATGAAGTCTATATTTTTCTCTCCGGCGAAGGCGAAATCGTCGCGCCAGGTAGCGAACAGGTTGAACGATTCACCGCGCCGATGCAAGCGTACATCCCGGCAGGCACATCCTACGCCCTGAAGAACGTCGGGGAGCAGCCGCTCAAATTGGTGTGGGCCCTTTGCCCAAAGGAAACCTCCGAAATGCGGACCCTGCCTGCACCTGCTGAACAGGCACCGGTGGTCATGCTGGGCACGGACAACGGAGAACGCTTTCCAAATTCGGAGAAGATTCGCGGTGGGATGTTGACCTTTCAACCGAATACGGAGTGCGGCTATCACAGTCATGACGGCGCCGATGAAGTGTTCTTCTTTCTCAGTGGCACGGGAGAAGTCACCGAGGAAGGCGAGGTCGTCCGCGTTGGGCCAGGTGATGTTGTTGTCACGCCGGCCGAACATAAGCACAAAATCAAGTCTTTCGACGAGCCGCTCGTAATGTGGTTGACCGTGACACCAAATCGCGTCCCCAGCCACACGCATTACAAGGAGTTGGCGGACGGCACATGGGAGCGCATCACGCCGCGTCAATGAACTTTGACAAGCGAAAGAGGATACAACGATGGCGACCTTTCAAGTTCCCTGGACAGATGGGCAGATGTCCCTCAACGTTCCCGATCAAAACATTGCAGCGGTTGTTGCTTCGCCGGATTTGCCGAGATTGGGCGAACCCCTTGAGCTCGTCAAGCGAGCGATCGAAAAGCCGATCGGAGGTCCGCCACTCAAGGAGGCCGTCAAACCGACCGATCGCGTGGCATTTTTAATCACGGATACCATGGATACTCTCATGGGACCGCCACACAACATCGGCCCGTACCTGCTGGATGAGCTGAATGCCGCCGGCGTAGCGGATGGGCAGATCACCGTTGTCCATGCGGCTGGCATGCACGGTCACGGCAGAGCAGTGCAGAAACTTGGTGAAGGGTGGCTTCACCGGGTGCGCTATCTTGAGCACCACCCGCATAAAGCTGAGGATTTGGCATTCGTTGGAACGACGTCGATGGGGACGCCGGTGTGGGTCAACAAAGCCGTGGCGGAGGCGGATTATGTGTTTGGTGTCGGCGGGTGCTCGCCGTCTCTCTTTGGTTGGCACGGCGGTGCGGGCATCATCCTGCCTGGCGCCTCCGGCCGCGACACCATCCGGCACAACCACACTTACATCTTGATGAACCGTCCGATTAGCGGCTGGGGTCCTGACAACCCGCAACGGGAAGATGTACAAAACGCCGGCGATCTGGCGGGTTTCAACATGAAAATCGATTTTACAGCGAATACCGTTTTTGCGGGGTATCACCGCGCCGAATGGCCAACCGCCGTCAAATATTGCCAGGAACATACCATGACGCCGGTCGAGCCGGCGGATATCTATATCATGGGAGTTGGTGGGAGTCCGAACCTTGGCTGCCTCTATATGAAAATTGAGACGGCTGAGCAGGTGATTCGTGAAAACGGAATCGTTATCCTCGTCTGTTCCGCCCATGAGCAACCGGACGTCTCGGATTGGTCGGAAGCACGTGCCCTGCAACAGACGGTGGATTCGACGAACGCATGGATGGAAAATACCGGAACTTTAAATATTCGCGGAGATGCGGGAGAACTCGACCTGCTCGCTCGCTTTCGCCTGATGCAACTCCCGCTGCCCCGTCTCGCGCAGATCCTGACCCGTCGCGAAGGAGAGCCGCGCAGCACATGTATGTCATGGAGTCATCGGCGTGCGATTGAGCGCGGAAGGACGTTCATCGTGACGGAGATGGCCGAAGCACAAGCGTATTCTTACGGCTTTGCTTATGTGACACGCTCCTTCGACGACGCCCTCCAAAAAGCCTCTCAAGAGGTCGGGAGGGATGCGCGAATCATTGTGAATGCGCCGCTTTCAGGAACACCACTGCCGCCACAGAATCGAGTGAGTCCGCGGACAGATGCGGAAACAGAAGTATAAAGAGATTTGACTCAATTTACCGGGAGGATTGAATGAAAGATCAATTGGAAGTTGGAATCGTTGGGGCGCGCAGAGGGTCGTCGTTTATCCAACCCTTTACAACGATCACCGAGACAAAGGTGGCGGCGGTTTGCGATCTCAATGAAAACACCCTCAACGAGATTGCTGGAAAATTCGGCATCGAAAAGCGCTTTACCGATTATGAGCAGATGCTTGCGGATGAGGATATCGATATCGTTGTGCTTGCGACGCCAGAAAATCTGCACGTCCCCCAATCGATTTCGGCGTTGAACGCCCAGAAACATGTGGTGAGCGAGGTCACAGCGGCGGTCTCACTGGAGCAGTGCTATGAACTGGTCCGGGCGGTCAGGGGAAGCCAGACCAAGTATATGATGGCTGAAAATTACTGCTATTCCCAATCGAACGTGCTAATCAAAAACATGGCACGGCAAGGGCTGTTTGGTGACATCTATTTTGGCGAAGGCGAATACCTCCACGACATTAAGTCGCTGCATCACGACAGTGGTGGCAATCCGACCTGGCGCTATTATTGGCAGGTCGGAATCAATCGATGTAACTACGCAACCCATAATCTTGGACCGTTGCTGCAGTGGTTTGATGAGCGCGTGGTCTCGGTGTCTTGTTTGGGGACGGGGGTGCATACCGACCCGGAACATGCGATGGAAGATACGGTGATGATGTTATGCAAGACGGAAAGCGGTGCGTTGATTAAAATTCGGATTGATATGCTTTCCAATCGTCCAGCAAATCTGTACTTCAGTTTGCAGGGGACGACGGGGTGTTACGAGAGCGCGCGCGGATTGGGGGATGAGGACAAAATTTGGCTGGCGGACTACTGTAAACCTGGCGACTGGCTGCCCCTTGCGGACTTTTATGATGAATTCCTGCCGGAAGCATGGAAAAATCCGCCGGAAGAAGCCGTGACGGCGGGAGACGTTAGCGGCGAGTATTTTGAATTGAGAGATTTCGTGGATAGCATTCTCAACGACACCGAACCGCCGATGGATGTCTATGACGCGCTGGATTTTACGGTGCCTGGACTGGTTTCCGAACAGTCCATCGCGAATGGCGGTATGCCTGTCGAAGTTCCCAACTTCCGTGAAATCGATTAGCAGCACGATAATCAATACCCCGCTGTGAGTAAACTGATGAGAACATATTGTGCAAGCACGCTTCCATTTAACACCTTCCCGTTAGATCAGTTCCTGAGCAACATGGCTGAGAACGGGTTTGCGGTCGTTGTGTAGTGCCATCGTTTTTTCAGACCACCCCCTTAGCAACCTGACACGGAGCGGCTTTGCGCGTTTCGACAATGGGTGATGAATCCTGAATTTTCATCAATGACAGCCCGTCGGGGATTTTTCCTCAAGCAACGAATCGATGCCTCAGTCCGCATGGAGACAGGATTTGTCTCGGCTTTTGTTGCTTAAGAAAACCGTTTTGGTGGTCTGAATTTCCGTTGGCATTACAGGCCCGGCTCGTGAAGCCGGGCTTTTTTGTTTGCAGTCCTACGTCGTCGCGCCGTGCTGGCGTAGAATTCCGGCGATCTCCGTCTGTCCTTTCTTTTCTGCCCACGCCAGCGGCCTTGCCCACGGGGCGTCTGCCAGATTCGCATCGGCGCCACGTTCAAGTAGGAACGCGGCTAGCTTTTTCTGGCCGAATCGTGCCGCCCAACCCAGCGGAGTTGATTTGAGTTTGCGCTCTGTCGCATTGATGTCAGCGCCGTGGTCCAGCAGCAGACCTGCAAACTCAACGACTTCTTCTGCCGTATGCCCGTATGTCACAGGGTTGCAACTCTTGCCTGCGAGATGATGCAAAATTGTGAAGTTGAATCGCTCATCGCGGGGATTTCTCAGATTTGGGTTGACCCCGTGGCTGAGCAACATCTCTAAAATCGTGATGTAGTCGCGGCGATCGAAACCGTCATTGTTGATTTTCAGGTTTCCTAGCCGCCAACCCCGGACTGCCTGTGCCAGAAGGTCGAACCCTTTTGCATCATCGTATTGCGGATTCTCGCGCAAGACCTGGCCCACGATTCCAGTGTTGCCCGCCAGAATCGCGCTCCACAATAGCCCATCACGCTCCGAAGCATCCCCGTGCAGCCTCTCTGAAAGTGCGGCAAGATTGTTCGTCAAGCAGTAACTCAACGCGTCAGCAACCGCGCCGTACTGAAACATGAGGTCGGCTATGCGCTTGTGCCCGTATTGATACGCCCAACAGACGGCGTTACCTGATGCGTAGACAGCCGTGTTGGGATTTGCTCCCCGTTCCAGCAGCAATTCGACGACATCGTAGTGACCACGATTTGCCGCGAGCCACAGCGGATGCCCCCACTGCTTCACCGTCTCCCCTGCAACATCGATATCAAACGGCGAATCCGGATCGGCGCCAGAGTCGAGGAGCAGCCGGACAACCTTCGTATGCCCCTGAAAACAGGTGACGACCAGTGGGTTCTCGTAGTCTGCCCAAAATGGGCTTCTGCTTTTGAAAGCTCCGGTGTTATCGCTGCCGGCATCTAACATCCGCTTCACCCCAGTGACATCGCCGACGCCGCAGGCGACCCAGAGGTCGTACTTTGCACCGCGAGCAATCAACGCGCCCGCAATGATGGCGTAGGTTTTGTACATCGCATCAGGCGCCTTCCAACTGTGCGCCAGGCAGTGATGAATGGGACGACTTCCATCTGCCGCATGATGATCGATCTCGGCGCCTCGGTCCAGCAACTCGAGAATCAGTGGTAAATCGCCGCGGTGAACGGCTTTGAAAAGCGCGGTCTGTCCGCCTTTGTCCGTTGCGTTGATGAGCGCTGCATCCTCAGCGAGCGCGGCTCCGACGCCCGGCGTATCGCCGGAATTCACGGCTTGGATGAACGCCTCCCCTTTGGAGGTCGTGCCTCGCTCTTCCTTAAGCCACCCCTCAATCACGTCGACGACGGCGGTATGCTCACGGTCTTTGGCTAGCGTCAATGCACCGGTCGCCTCACGGTGCGGATAGATTCCATTGAGCGGATCGGCCCCCGCCTCCAACAGGACGCGCACAATGTCAGCATGTCCCTCTTCCGCTGCGAAATGGATGGGCTGATGCTCATTATTTGAAGCAATATCCTGCTTCGCCAACTCGGGCTTGACCGCGAGGATCTCCTTAACTCGTTGAAGGTCGCCGGCCTGTGCTGCGTTACAGATGCCGACTGCATTAACAAACGAATCGTCACGGGATGGGGCGTTTTCATGAAGTGTTTTCTGGGTCATTTCTAACATCCTTTCCTTGAGTTTCTTTCGTGATGACCGCAATCGATTTTTGACCGTATCGAGGGAAACCTCTAAGAAGGCGGCGATGTCGCGCTGGCGATACCCGCTAATGTAAAAGAGCGTCGTGATGCTTCGCTCCTCGTTGGACAGCCCGGCTAACGCGGCTATCACCCGGTCTTTCGTCTCGGTTTCTATGAGGATCTCGTCCGGCTGCTTTTCGGGTGATGGTACATCGATGGCGGCCTCAAGCGCAATGGTTGCTAACTGTTTCCGCCGACGGAGGCGATCGCAATGCTTGAAGACCAAGCGTCGGAGCCATGACGGCCAGGCGATCGGCTCT
>JAPUIP010000579.1 GCA_027296925.1 Candidatus Poribacteria bacterium
ATAAGAAACTCTATTCCCTCTTTCACGACAGCCGTGTCCTGTCTGGTGACCATGCGAACATTGAGGGGTATGAGTACGTCAGTGACGTGATCAACATCGATCAGTCTCCCATTGGGCGTTCCCCGCGTTCGAATCCGGCGACCTATATCGGCTTCTACGACAATATCCGGAAGCTCTTTGCGGCCACACCGATGTCCAAAGCGCGAGGTTACACCGCTTCACGATTTAGCTTCAACGTCAAAGGCGGACGATGTGAGGAGTGCGGCGGGGAGGGGCGGATCACGACTAAGTTGCATTTCATGCCGGATGTGGAAGTCACCTGCCCCGCTTGCAAGGGAGCGAGATACAATGAGGAGACCCTTGAAGTCACGTACAACGGAAAGAACATCGCAGAAATCTTGGAGATGTCAATCGAAGAAGGTGTGGAGTTCTTTGAGGATCAGCGGCTCATCCACCATAAGTTGAGCGTACTCGACGACCTGGGGATGGGCTATCTGCAGTTGGGCCATCCGGCGACGATCCTTTCCGGTGGGGAAGCCCAACGAGTGAAGCTCGCGAATGAACTCGGAAAGATTAAACGTGGCAAGCAGAACCTCTACATCCTTGACGAGCCAACCACCGGGCTGCATCTGGCTGATATTCAACGCCTGCTGGATAGTCTGAACCGTCTGGTCGATGCCGGTCATACGGTGTTGGTGATTGAACACCAACTGGATGTCATAAAAACCGCGGACTATATCATCGACCTCGGCCCAGAAGGTGGGCATAACGGCGGGGAGATTATTGCGCAGGGGAGGCCAGAGGAGATTGCTCAGATTCCCTCTTCCTATACCGGACGATTTTTGAGACCCTATCTTGAATCAACAATGTAGCACAGTATCGTTCAGAAACTCGTTATGAGTTAATACCCCTCAGGCGGGGACAAGTTTCTGAATGGAAGAGAGTCCTTCGCGGCGCAGGTTCTTTCAATTCATAATTCATAGCACGGTACATCTGTGCCGTCACGGTGATCATAATGTGGCAAGGATACAACGCTTGTGGCAAAAATGCAACGGTTTGCGTTCCGAGATTGGCACCAGCCAGACACTGTGGAGGGCTGTAAGTATGGCGATTATATTGGAAAGTTTGGTTGTGAGTCCTTTTCAGTCAAACTGCTGGATACTCGGTTGCGAAGAAACACGAGCAGGGGTCGTCATCGATCCGGGGGATGAGGCGGAGCGCATTCTCAAAGTAGTCGAGGCACACAAGCTGACGCTCAAATACCTCATCCACACACATGGACATCTGGATCATGTGTCAGCCACAGCCGCTATCCAACGAGAGACGGGAGCGCCGGTGTTAATCCACGAGGCGGATGGGATGCTTTTGGATCACCTTTCGGCACAAGGGATGATGTTCGGGATTGCAGCGCCAGAGCCCCCGGCCGTAGACCAATATATTCGTGAAGGCGATCGCATCTCTTTTGGGCAGTATACTCTATCTGTCATTGAAACTCCCGGACATAGCCCTGGCGGCATCTGTTTGAAGCTGGAAGACGAGGGGCTGCTTTTCGCTGGCGATACCCTCTTTCAGGGCAGTATTGGACGCACAGACCTCTGGGGAGCCTCCTATGAGCAACTGATGGACTCGATTCGGGACCAACTCATGCCGCTGGACGACGAGACGATTGTCCATCCGGGGCACGGGCCGAGTACCACGCTTGGGCGAGAGAAACGTGAAAATCCGTTTCTTCAAGGACTGTAAGAGGGGTTGCATATGTTACACTGTCAGCTATTACAGGCGGGAGAAATTCAGGTCGTGGTTGGCGATGCGTCGCGAGATGGTGTTGGCGGCACCCAGTATTGCGGGCTCTGGTCGCTGACCTCAAAGCATCGCCCATTCAACGCTTTCGGGAATTCGTATGCCGGTCTGATTCCAGGAGAAATTCGCGGCAAATCACCGGTGCTCGAATGCGTGGACGACTCAACGTGCGCGCTCGTTCGGGAAGCTGATGCGCAATACCCCGTGAATGTTCGCGCGACTTACCAGGCCGTTGCCCCCTATTATGTTGATCATCGGCTTACCTTTTGTGACACGAAGGACATGAGGCGAGCGGGCTGTGGATTTCGAGAGGTGTCCTGGTGTTGCTACATGAACTGTCCGGAAGATCCGCGCATCCATTTCCGTTCTGAAGGCGAGTGGTTTCGATATATCTCTCCGACACACGGCGTCGGCAGCAACATTGCGCCGGCATATGTACCGGATCGTGAATTGGAAGTTTGGCCAGAAACGCAAGGACGGCGTCCATTCCATTGGGACAGGATTGACCGGCGGTTTGACGAACCTTTTTACTACGGGCGGCTCGGCGACATGGTGCTCATCCTGATCTTTGATAAACCGCCTTGGCTGCGCTTTTTTTGCTCCCCGACCGGCGGTGGACGCAGCCTATTGCCCGGTCAATCATGTCCGGCATGGGATTTTGAATGGGTAATTCCGGAGTCGGCTTACGCGGTGAATCAGGGGTACGATCTCCAGGTGCGGCTGGTATACAAGAAATTTATCTCTGACGACGATGTTTTACAGGAGTATCGCTGCGCCCAAGAGGCATTGGCGCGCCAAAAGATTGAAGCGTGAAAATGGAAATGAGAATATCACATTGGAACGCCATGCACCTTCTCATCTTCCATCTTCACCTTTCATTTCAGAACTTACCAAATTTGAAAACAAGATTCGCTGATGCATCATTCAGATCTTGACTCTCAAGCCCATCCAGACGATCGACGCCAGAAACGAATCGATAACTTGCGCCCAGCCCAATTTGGAAAAACGTCGTAACCCTTAACATCACATTGAAACCGGGTTCAAAAATCCAAATCCCATCCTCGACACGGACCCTGTCATCACCTTCCCAGTATTGCGCACGTCCGCTACCAATCAGCGTCTGGATCGAGAAGTGGAGCAGTCGTTGCGGGGCAACGATGTATTCCAGGTCAAGTCCAACATATTCCAGATCCAGATCTGTGGTGACGTTTGGATTGATTTGAGCGGCTTCTGGCGCTTCAATATCACCGAGTAACCTGTAGAAACCGGCACCGATAACAAGCGTCTTATTCAGCGTCACCCCGCCGCGTCCACCGAAGAATACAACCGATTCATCATTCAGTTGCGTGACTTTCAAGGCGGGGCCACCGAAGGCATTGCTTTCGGTTCCCCTGCCCATCAGGGGTTGAGCGAGGACCGATGAAACGGTCAGCATATAAAACAGAAACAGAAATGTTAAGTGCTTCATCAGATATTCCTTTGAGTACATTTTCCTATTTGACTTTTCCCCTTCCGGCGATCTGCCAGACCGCTTCCACCTGTTCATTCCTTACCGCCACCAACTCATTGTGTAGATTGCTCGTCATGCCTTGGTGCAGCGGAATGACCGCCAAACGTTCGCCCACGCGAAATTTATGCTGCGATTCGCTCACATCGATATGTCCGTGTTCGACAGACATCCCATGGATCTTGATATCCGGGTGCCCCACGACATGGCCATAAGGCGTAGGTGGGTAGCTGGTAAACGTCTTGGCCCCCCCATCAATGATGATTCTGTCGTCGGTTGGTGTACTCACAACGGTCACGATCATCCGCAAGGCACATCGCTCCGGATTAAGCGTCGCCGAACCGGAGATGCGCGTCATACCTTCGTATACATATGAGCCGCTGCGCGTTTCTGTGCATCCGATATCCTTTGATGCCTGCTCCGAGCCTGTACCCCCGCCGCTGATGATATTGATCGGCATGCCCGCCTCGCTCAGGAGATCGACAGCCTCCTCGATGAAAGGCTTCGCCCGAACATTGCTCGGATAGGTCATGATACCTTGAAAATCCAATCCGGGCATATTCGTTACCTTTTGAGCAAGTTCAAGCACTGCCTGCGGGGATTGCACACCGCATCGACGTGACCCCGTATCCATTTCGATGAGTACACGCATGGAGCAGCCGTCCGCTTGCGCCTGCTCCGAAATTCCTTCGGCGGTTGTCTCCGAATCAAGGGCAACGGTCATCTTCGCTCTTTTGACAAGTTGCGTCAGCCGCCGCACCTTCCGCTTTCCAACAATGTTATAAGGAATCAAAATGTCCTCAAGGCCTGCGTCTACCATGGCCTCTGCCTCACCGAGCTTCTGGCACGTAATCCCTTGTGACCCCGCCGCGACCTGCATTTTGGCAATTTCTGGAGCCTTGTGGGTTTTTGTGTGAACCCGAAGATTAATACCGATTTCCCGGCAAAGGGCTGCCATGTTATTGATATTGCGTTCAAGCACATCGAGGTCCACGGTGAGCGCAGGCGTATCCAATTCAGATATGTGCATACGATTCTCCTGGCTAAATTATGATTCTCATATTTTCGCTAATCGGATTAATATGATTTAGGGGTTGGGAAGCACGAACTTGAATTCGTCGCTACGATTCCCAACCCCTAAATACATTACACTATCACTTGTCATTTGACGTTCGTTACAGCGTCTATTTGTCTGTGTCTTCAGGCGCCTGTTCTAAATATTCAGGCCCTTCTTTTGGAGTCTCTTCTGCCCCCTCGGCTTCCTCGTTCATACCGGGCTCAACCAGGTATTCGACGCGGAAGTCGCGAACGGACATCACAGGGTAGGGACCATCAAACCCTGCGATCTGGCCTTTGATCTCGACGGCCTGACCGCCTTGACCCGCTTCTTGTCTTAACTGATCAAACTCTTCGTTATCCGTAAAGACGATCTTCTCGTCCCAACTGCCGGCAACCATCGCATGATTGACGGCAGATGTAACAGCACGCCAACGTCTCCAAAATGGGACATTTCGGATGTAACTCCGCGAAAACCCCGGATGCGCATAGAGGTTGCCCGTGATAGTTGCTTCGGATTTAGCTACCCACGCGCGTCCGCCAATCTGACTGCCTCGGAAACGCTGATCGTTCAGTTGACGTGTGATGTTATAAATGTCGAAGGTATGGGTCTCGTTGTATTTATTTTGACCCCGGCGCGGGGTAACCTCAACGACTGTTGTGAAATGACGTGTGCGTCCCTTTTTATCGACGGGGGCATGAAAGCTCACATCTTCTGCATCCGCCCAGGGTCTCAACAGCCGCCGAATCTGCCGTTCATCATCTTGATTGACGAAACCGAAAAGGTGGATTTGGATACTTTCAATTTCTGCATCGCTCGAATTTGCGAACCCAGCTAGCAGAAAAACGGCGAGGAGGAGAGTGCTCAGGTGCAATTTGGTGCGTAACATTGGTTATTCACTCCTTAATTAATATCGCTGATTCCTAGCAAATGTATGCCAAAATGGCTCTGGAAAAGTCAAAGAATTCAATGCAGGGTTGCACGGTTCTTTGATCGATGACTGAAAATCACAGTGACATACAAGTAAGAAAGCTTCGTCGTTCTTGTGGATAGCAAATTTTGCGCCATAAGAGAAACCCACGGAGCCAACTCCTATCCGGGAGTCATTCCCTGAGAGAGCGGCCGCTGTGACACGGCCTACCTCCTCACGCTTCGTCATCATTATACCCCACACCTTTAGAAAAGGCAAGCCGTGAGTCGGATAATCGAGGTGTTGCGTGCAAATCTCGACTATTACGATTATCATTAATTGACGCTTGACTTGAGCATGAAGTTTACCTTTTGCAATGAAGTTGCTGAAATTCAGAGAATATAATTTTGGGCAATCCGGCCGAAGATGCCCGCAACGGGGCAATTGGGAAGAAAGCTAGGAGTAAAAACGCCCAATTGTCGCCCTGAGAGGCTTGCTGGATTGTAGATTTCTGAGTCCACTACATCAATCGGGGGTTCACCAGATTTTCGATGTGCTGAAGTAGAAGTGTTGTGAGCGTTTCAATGTCCTCCTCGCCCGACACAACCACATCCGCAAACACTTTGCTCGGCTCAACCCAGGCGAAATGCATGGGGCGAGTCGTCGCACGGTATTGCTGGATAACCGAATCTAATGTGCGCCCGCGCTGATTGATGTCACGCATCAGACGCCGGATGAAACGAATATCGGCGGGCGTATCGATAAAAACCTTCAGATCCAGTAGCGGTCGGATGGTGTCGAGAGCGAGCAGCAAAATCCCCTCAACCAGCACAATTGCATTGGGGAACAGCGTTTGGGTATCGGGTAGACGGGTATGTGTCGTGAAGCTATAGGTAGGCATTTCGACGGCTTGCCCGGCTTTGAGTTGACGCATCTGTTGAGCAAGAAGATCCGTATCTAACGCATCCGGATGATCGAAATTGACCTGTGCCCGATTATCGAGGTTCAGGTGGCTGAGATCTCTGTAATACCGGTCAAGGCTCAGCGTGGCAGATTGATCTTTGCCAAGACGTTCGTAAATCGCTGCAACTAACGTCGTTTTCCCTGATCCGCTGCCACCTCCAAATCCGATGAAGATGGGTGTCAATCCTGTTGAGATGTTCATTGTACTGACTTCGTTCCTTCCGTATTCTACCCGCGGGCCGCCTTCCATTTTATCCCAGTTTCTCCGACGGGTCAAACAAAATCCATTGCCCAACTTGCCAAGCCGTGTTACAATGTTGATATATCCATTCCCCTGACAATCGGAGGCGAACCGTGGACAGAAAATATCTCATTCAAGATGCAAGTCAAATTCCCAGTCCTTCGCTGGTTGTTTATCTGGATCTGGTTCAAAAGAACATTGAGCGAGCGATTGCCCTCGCCGACGGAGATGTGTCAAAATTGCGCCCGCATGTGAAGACACACAAAACCGCCGAGATTATCGCGATGCAGCGGGAAGCTGGCATCACCAAGCAAAAGTGTGCAACGTTGCGCGAAGCCAAAATGATCGCCGAAGCTGGCGTCACGGACATCCTGATCGCGTATCAGATGGTCGGTCCCAACATTGAACGCTTAGTCGCCCTCAAGCGTGAATTTCCCGATGCCGATTTCAAGGTCATCGTGGATCACCCGGACGGTGTTAAGATGCTGTCGCAGGCGATGGCGGAAAATGGCATGACAATCAAAACGATGCTGGATCTCAACGCCGGCATGAATCGCACGGGGATTGACGCCGGAGATGCCGCGGTCGATCTCTACGCACAGATTGAGGACGCCGAAGGTTTGGTGACGTGGGGACTGCATGTCTACGATGGACATATCCACGACGAAGACCTGGAAGATCGACGGAAATCCTGTGCGCACAGTATGGCGCTGGTCGCGGAGATGAAGGATCGGCTGTCCGCCAAAGGGCTTGACGTGCCATTGGTAGTTATGGGCGGCACGCCGACGTTCCCCATCTACGCGAAAACGCCGGAGATTGAAGCCTCGCCGGGGACTTTTATCTTCTTCGATTACGGCTATTCAACCCGCTATCCGGACCTCGGATTTACCCCTGCCACACTGCTCCTGAGCCGCATCATTAGCATACCGACAGCCGATCAGATTACGTTAGACCTCGGATACAAAGCCATCGCCGCAGACCCGCAGGGCGTTCGAGGCAAGGTTGTGAGCATTGAAGGCGCGGAACTTGCGCACCAGAACGAGGAGCACTGGATCGTGAAGATTCCTGCAGGCACGGTGGTCAGATTGGGGCAGGAGGTCTATGTATGTCCAACCCACGTCTGCCCGACAGTCGCCATCCATCAGTCATATTATCTCATTGACCGCGAGGGGAATTGTATCGACAAGTGGCAAGTCACAGCGCGGAACCGCGAGCTCTATGCGTGATACACGCGCGCAGACCGGGGAGCGGAAACGGCAGCGGCTGGATGACGGGCGCCGCTCACGACCATGTGTGATCCGCTGACGAAAATCGGAAAAGGGGATTTTCCACGGTAATCCCGGAACCAATGACATGAGGAGATGTTGACGAATGACACAGAAAGCTTCAGAAACACTCCGTTCCCTTCCTACCGAACGGACCGATATTTATCCAGAATCGGACGGCAAACCCATGGCTGAAACGGACATCCATCGTAAGCTGATGAATGATGTCATCGAAATGCTTGAGAACCACTTCAGGGCGCGTCGCGATGTCTATGTGTCGGGAAATCTGCTACTGTACTATGAGAAGGGAAATCCGAAAAAGTCTGTGGCGCCCGACGTGTTCGTTGTCTTTGGCATCGAGAAGAAACAACGTCGAACCTATTTGCAGTGGGCAGAAGGCAAGGGCCCCGACGTTGTTCTGGAGATCTCTAGCAAAAGCACAGCGCAGCATGATTTGACAGGCAAAAAAGACCTATATGCGCAAGTATTGGGGGTAAAAGAATACTT
>JAPUIP010000058.1 GCA_027296925.1 Candidatus Poribacteria bacterium
GAAATCATTGACATGGAAGCCAAACGCCTACAATCAGAGGGAAAACTGGCGAATACCTTTGCCGAGTCGCCCTTCGGAACCCGCCTAGCTCGGATTCGGGAATCCAATCTTGACGCCGCTGTAGAACTCATCAGGACGATCATGGGGAGAGGTGGAGGTGGGTATAGCGGACCGGCAATGTTTCAGATGCTTACCCATCCCCCCCTTTTATCTTGTGTCGAAAGTCTTGTCGGTCCAACGATTATCGGATCTTCGGTTTACCGAATTCGGCCGAAGCTGCCAAATTGGGAACGGGGCGAAGTGCCGTGGCATCAGGATTCCGGTTATTTTCTCCCGCACTGTGATGGACACCTGATTCTCACCTGCTGGATTCCGCTGATTGATGCAACGCGCGAAAACGGCTGTCTCTATGCGATGCCCAGAGCCCACAAGCAGGGGGTTTTTCAGCATTATACGGGGGGACACGGTGGGTATCTTGAAATGCCCGAAGACGAATTTCCATACGCAGACCCAATTCCGATGGAAATGCAGGCGGGCAGCGTGTTGTTTATGACCAACCTGACGCCGCATGCGTCATTTGAGAACAGGTCAGATCTGGTCCGCTGGAGCGTAGACCTACGCTATCAAAACGCCGAAGCCCCTAACAATGTCGGCGAATCACCGGAATCCTACACCCCGGAACGCGAAGCGGTCACCATGGCGTGTTACCCGCCGGAAGCCGATTTCATCATTCGCGATCCAGATCAGCCGGAGCGAGAGGTCCGCAGTGCTGAGGAATTTCATCGGATTCGAGAACGTTATCAGCAAGGAGCAGCCCATCACCCCGGCCGCGGCTGGACGCGGCATTCCGAGCGAAATCCATCATCCTGACAGCGGAAATATCTCTGCGACGATGAAACGATTGTCGGTTTCCGGGGCGCGGTAGATGAGCAAAATCGTCTCGACCCGAAATTGAATCGGCGTCCACTCCGCCTGGAACCGCCCTTGATCGCGTTTGACATGCCTATGCTGAAATTGCCCAACTGAAAGATGGGGGTGAAACCCACCGGGATACTTCGCGGTATCATCGTAGTCGGGCAGTGCGTGAATCAGGTGGGTGTGAAGGTCGATGACCGGCGCTTCGGGTGCAGGAATCAGGAACATCGTGCAGTTCCGTCGATGACGAAAGTGATGGAAACGTGAAAGACTGAGGTGGAAGGATTGCAGTCCTGCTGCTGCCGATGCAAGATGCGGAACGACCTGTGCAAAATCCTCCTGTTCTGCGAAGGGATAGAGCAGCGTGATGTGCGGCATCCAGCGCTCGAAGTTGCGGTCATGCACACGGCGTAGTTCCTGGACCTGCGGCCAGATCGCTTCCGGTGGAATGAGAACAACGGCGGTCGTGTGGGTTTTGCGAGTTGTCATTTCAGTCGCATTAGATGACAAACATCCCCATGAATTCATTGACCGGCGTGGCTTCCAGTCGCTGCTGGTCAAGACAGAGTTCCATGATTGCCTTCGCTTGCTTCGCCGGGAAACGGGTCGCCAGATTGGCAACGAACTTCTCTTCCAACAGAGGAATCCCTTCGGCTCGGCGGCGACGATGCCCGATCGGATATTCAACGGCAACTTTTTCGGTCGCTGAGCCATTCTGAAAGCGGATCTGGATTGCGTTGGCGATTGAGCGTTTGTCGGGGTCGAGATAGTCTGTGCTGTACTGCGGGTCTTCCACAACCCCCATTTTTTCCCGCAAGGCATCAATACGCGCATCCGCTGCAATCTCATCCTCGTAGTGGTCAGCGGTCAGCGTGCCAAAGATCAGCCCAATGGCGACCATGTATTGCAGACAGTGATCTCGATCGGCGGGATTGTGCAAAGGACCGGTTTTGTCGATAATACGAATCGCTGATTCGTGGGTCGAGATCGACACAGTGACGATCTCAGCTAGGCGATGCTTCACTTGGTCGTGCAGCTTGAATGCACATTCGACGGCCGTCTGGGCGTGGAATTCCGCAGGGAATGAAATCTTGAACAGGATGTTCTCGATCACGTAAGAACCATACGGACGCTGACGGACGAACGGTTTGCCTTTGAATAAAACGTCGCTGAACCCCCACGTCCCGGCGGAGAGTGCGGAGGGATAGCCCATCTCTCCCTTCATCGCCATCAACGCCAGCCAGACACCACGACTGGTCGCATCGCCCGCCGCCCAGGATTTCCGTGAGCCCGTATTTGGCGCGTGCCGGTAAACGCGCAGACTGCCTCCATCGACGAAAGCGTTGGAAACGGCGTTGATGATTTCTTCCTCCCCGCCCCCGAGCATTCCGGCAACAACCGCCGCTGAGGCGACTTTCACGAAATGCACATGGTCCAGGCCGACGCGGTTTAAGCTGTTTTCGAGCGCGAGAACACCCTGGATTTCGTAGGCCTTGATCGTGGCATCCAGCACATTGCGCATGGTGAGCGTTGAGCGACCGTCCGCCCCATGAGATCGGCTGAGATAGTCCCCAACCGCCAAGATGCTACCCAAGTTGTCGGACGGATGCCCCCACTCCGCCGCGAGCCACGTATCGTTGTAGTCCAGCCAGCGAATCAGACAGCCGATATTGAACGCCGCTTGCACCGGGTCTAATTCAAACTGTGTTCCCGGAATGCGTGCACCATTCGGGACGTGCGTGCCGGGGACAATTGGCCCCAGGAGTTTGGCGCATTCGGGATAGCGCAGTGCAAGAACGGCGCAGCCAAGGGAATCCATCAGACAACGCCGGGCAGTTTCATAGGCGAGGTCGCTTTCGATAGCACCATCAGCAACATATTTGGCGATGTCAACGAGCATCGAGTCAGGGTCGGGGCGAATGTTGGACGTTGGGGGCATATTTTGATCTCAGATCTATTGGCGCCCGGATTCGCGCGAATTCCGGGGATTGGGCGCCTGGTACTCTCTCTAAGTCCGATCTCCTATTGGCACAAAAGGTCTCGGTTCAGGGCCGATGTACTCGGCCGTCGGGCGAATCAACCGGTTGTCGGCTCGCTGCTCGATAACGTGGGCCGCCCAGCCGGTGATCCGCGACATCACGAAAATCGGGGTAAACATTGCCGTCGGAATGCCGCACAGATGATAAGCGGAGGCGCTGTAGAAATCGAGGTTGGGGAACAGTTTCTTCTCCCGCCACATGACTTGCTCGATGCGTTCAGAAACATCGTATAAAACCTTGCCTTCGCTTCCTTCAGAAAGCTTTTGCGACCACCCTTTAATGATGTCCGAACGTGGGTCAGAGGTCGTGTAAACACGGTGACCGAAGCCCATGATCAACTGCCTTCTGGCGAGCAGGTCCAAAATACCGGCTTCGGCTTCGTCCGTCGTCTGAAACTGTGAAATGAGCGCCATCGCTGCTTCGTTGGCGCCCCCGTGTAGTGGACCACGTAGCGTGCCGATGGCAGCCGCGATTGCAGAATAGAAATCGGATAAAGTGGACGTTGTGACGCGAGCGGTGAAGGTTGAAGCGTTAAACTCGTGCTCCGCGTAGAGGATTAACGAAACATCAACAGCTCTGCGCTGCAATTCGCCGGGTTGTTCGCCGTGCAACAGATGGAGAAAGTGTCCGGCAAGTGTGTTGTCATCCGTTTCGGTGTCGATACGTACCCCATCGGTGTGGAAATGATGCCAATAGAGCAGCATTGAACCAAAACAGGCAACGAGCCGATCCGCGATGTGAACCGCTTGTGTCGACTCGCCCTCCGGCTCCATTGTCCCCAGGGCGGAACAGCCGGTACGCATGACGTCCATCGGATGCGCATCACCCGGTATCTGCTCAAGAACTGTTTTGAGCCCGTCAGGTAAGCCGCGCATCTGCATCAACCTTTGCTTGTAATTATCCAACTCGGTTTGCGTCGGTAACTTTTCGTGGATGAGCAAGTGCGCCACTTCTTCAAAGGTCGTATGCTCCGCCAAATCGTCAATCGAATACCCACGATAGTTGAGCCCGATACCTGCTTTCCCTACCGTGCAGATTGCGGTTTCGCCCGCGATGACGCCGGCTAAACCCCCTGTCCTTTTAGTCTTCATCGGTTTTCTCCTTGTTCGATGTGCGAGTCGTTCGTTCGCCTTTCAAGAGTTGATCAAGTTTCTGCTCATATCCGTGATAATTTAAGAACGCATACAATTCTTCGCGGGTTTGCATGGTATGAACCAGACGCTTCTGTGTGCCCTGGCAACGCAGCGTTTGATATACATTGAGCGCAGCCGCATTCATGGCACGGAACGCAGATAACGGATAAAGCACTAAGCTGACGCCGGCGCTCTTGAGCTCTTCGATCGTGTAAAGCTGCGTCCTGCCAAACTCCGTGATATTCGCCAGAATGGGAATGCCGACGGCGTCGACGAATTTGCGATATTGACTCAGTTCCGTCAAGGCTTCGGCGAAAATCATGTCCGCCCCCGCTTCTTTATAGCGGCACGCCCGTTCGAGAGTCGCATCGAATCCTTCAACCGCGAGAGCATCGGTCCGCGCCATCAGCACGAAATCCGCTGCCGTTTTTCCATCAACGGCAGCTTTGATCCGATCCACCATCTCCTCCGTGCTCACGATTTCCTTGTTGGGTCGGTGACCACAACGTTTCGCCTGCACCTGATCTTCGATATGCACGCCGGCGGCGCCGGCCTTGGTCATTTGTCGAATCGTCCGCGCAATCATCAAAGCGTTCCCCCAGCCGGTGTCCACGTCAACCAGCAGTGGGAGTTCCGTCGCGCTCGTGATGCGGCGCACATCTTCCAGTACGTCGTTCAGGGCAGTCATGCCTAGATCGGGGAGTCCATAAGAAGCGTTTGCGACGCCGGCGCCCGACAGATAGATCGCTCGAAATCCCACCTGCTCCGCCATCAACGCAGCGTAGGCATTAATGACGCCGACGACCTGTAACGGGGTTTCCGCAGATAGGGCATCGCGGAAACGGCGACCTGCAGAAAATGTACGGCTCATCTTCGACCTCTTTCCTTAGTTTAAGCGCCTTCCATCCGCCATGATCTCAGTCGTTCGCCGTCTTGAGATAGCCCAACTCCCTCAAGCACTTCACCATCTCAAGGATAGCTTTGTCACGTTGTTGAATGACTTCGACGTGTCTGCCGGGGGGCCAGTCGTAGAACCCTTTGCCTGCCTTCGCTCCCAGTTCGCCGCGGGCGATCTTATCCTGGATGGATTGCTTCGGCTCGGTGGAGCGGTCAAGTTCAGGGAGGAGGTATGTTTGGATCGCCAGCGTGAGGTCCAAACCCCCTAAGTCGGCAGTTTCCAATGGCCCGACCACCGGCATCCGCAACCCAAAACTCAATCGGGCGATGGAGTCTACGTCTTCAGGCGTCGCAATGCCTTGATCGACGATGGCAATCGCTTCCCGCCGCAACGCATGTTGCAGCCGATTTCCGACGAAACCGGGGACATCCTTGCGTACCCGTGCCGGATACTTTCCAGCGGCCTCCAGCAATGTGCACGTGATGTTGATCGTTTCCGGGTCGGTGAGGTCTCCACACACCACTTCGACAAGCGGGATGAGATGAGGCGGATTCCAGAAGTGGGTGACAAGGAACCGGTCGGGATGGTCTAGGGCGGTTGCCATGTCAGCGACCCGGAAACTGGAACTGTTGCTGGCGATGATGGCGTGTGCCGGGCCGTGCGCTTCCAGTTGACGCAACACGTCATGTTTGATTGGGAGGTCTTCAAAGACAGCCTCCACGATGAAATCGGCTTCGGAAACCGTGCCGGTCAGATCGCCGGAGAGAGTAATGCGCGAAGGCACGGCCGCCGCTGCGGCTTCATCGACAAATCCGTGGGCGACACAAGTCTGAAGATTCGCTTCGATGCGCGGGAGGGCAGTGCGTAGCACTTCGGCATCTTGATCTGTCAAGGTGATCTGAAAACCAGCCAAGGCAAACACTTGAGCGATGCCATGGCCCATCGTGCCGGCGCCGATGACTGCGATATTGTTGACCTTCACGCGACTCCTCCTCTGAAACTACACATGCGTGCATCTGATCTGCGACCAGAACACCAATATTATAGCACGAGTCACAAAGGTTGCGAAGACCGAAATGAAAAACACGCAGGGGCATTTAATTTTCCGTAGAAGCGACCAATTCTGTCATCTTGATACGAGTTTTTCACTTATGAACCCAGGCGCCTTGAACTGAAGTTCTCCACCCGCGTGGAAGTGAAATGCCCGTTATGGAATCCCGCCTGTCCCGCCTGTGCTGCCTGTGCTGAGCTTCGAAGTAAGCTTCGAAGTAAGCTTCGAGGGAGGGTGCTTGCCCCGCCTGTCCCGAGCTTCGAGGGGAA
>JAPUIP010000580.1 GCA_027296925.1 Candidatus Poribacteria bacterium
CGATAAGTTCATTGATATGAGCACGCTGTTAGGGGTGTTTTCACTGAGCGTCTTCATGTTGTCACCGTGGATCGGGCTGGCAGGCATTGTCGTGGTCAGCGGTCTATGGCTGCTGGTATGTCGCGGGCTGCGCGTCGCAGAGACATCTGCGTGGGGATGGCGAAAATCGTGGGTGATGGAGCGGTTACGCCTCCTGCGCCAACTGCCCCGGCGATTGATCGCGCTCAACGCCAGCCTGGCGTGTGCCTGCTTCGGAGTGATGATGCTCCAATTTCATCTGCTGCTCAGAAGCCTCGAGCCCGTTGGTTGGCAGGTGGGGTTCACCCTTCCCATCATTCTGGTTGTTACCGCTAGCCTGCCCATTTCTATCATGGGTTTGGGATTGCGAGAGGGCACGGCGGCGCTGCTTCTGAGTCGTTACGGTGTGCCGATGGAGTCGGCCGTTGCAGCAGCGTTCTCGCTTTTCGTTGTCAATGCTCTGCTCCCAGGTCTCATTGGTATCGCACTTTCACCGACGCTTATAAGAGAATACAGAACGGAAAGGACGAAAGAGAAGGAGAGGAAGAAGTAGACCGGGCCGTTTACCCATTCCTTTGAAGGAAAGGAAGATAGCAGGAACTGAAGGATTCATTTCACCCATTACGTTTCACGTCGGAGGTGAGTAAAGATGGTTCATTCAGAAGATCTGATGAGACAGCCACTTCACGATGGCGATCAGGAAACGGATCATGAGACGTCAGAAGAAAATGAGATTGAAGTTTCGGTCGTGATCCCCTGTCTCAATGAAGCCCAAACCGTTGGCGTTTGCGTGAAAAAAGCCAAAAGAGCGCTCAAGCAGCTTGGGATTTCAGGGGAAGTCGTCGTCGCCGATAACGGTTCAACGGACGGTTCATCATCTATCGCCGAAAGTGAAGGCGCCAGAGTGATTCACCAGCCCGTCCGCGGATATGGCAGCGCTTATCTGGCAGGAATTGCCGCCGCCAGGGGGAAATATCTCATTCTGGGAGATGCCGATGACACGTATGATTTTTCAAATCTCGAACCTTTCTTAACGCCACTGAAAAATGGCTGCGATTTCGTAATCGGCTCGCGGTTTAAAGGGGAAATCCAGCCGGGCGCCATGAGTTGGTCCCATCGGTATCTGGGCAATCCCGTGCTGTCCGGGATTTTGAATCTGTTTTTTCGCGCCGGGATATCGGATGCCCATTGCGGGATGCGAAGTTTCACCCGGGAAGCCTTTGAGCAGATGAAACTCCAAACCATAGGGATGGAGTTCGCTTCCGAAATGGTCATTCGGGCAATCAAAGAGGACTTAAAAATCTTAGAAGTTCCGATTGATTATTACCCCAGAGAAGGGGAATCGAAGCTCAATTCGCTTCGGGATGCTTGGCGACATCTGCGGTTTATGTTGTTATATAGCCCCACCTATCTCTTTCTGATTCCCGGAACACTTCTCTTCCTTTTGGGGTTATTGTCTACTTTCCTCCTGCTGCCGGGGCCGGTCAAAATTGGCAGTCATGCCTACGATATTCATGTCATGACCGTGACCAGCCTCCTCACGTTATTAGGATACCAGATTATTCACATCGGGATTTATGCGAAAACGTATGCGCTGAGAAGCGGGTTCGAAAGCGAAGATGGATTGATAGAGGGGCTGTATCAAATTTTCAATCTCGAAAAGGGACTTGTGGTGGGGTTAATTCTCTTTCTGTTTGGATTTGTGATGGATGCGAGAATTGCTTATTTGTGGATACGTAGCGGTTTTGGTCCCCTCGACCAGATCCGACCGGCAATTTTGGCATCCATCTTCATGGTTTTAGGCGTCCAAACCATCTTCTCCGCCTTCTTTCTCAGCATGTTAGGGATTCAAACCCGGAAAAATCCGCACCGGGAGCTCAATTCGTGAAATCGACTATCTGATGAATACCGTATCAAACCCCTTTGTTTCTATCATCATTCCAGCGAGGAATGCCCAGCATACGCTCAAGGCCTGTTTGGACAGCCTCACACACCTCAATTATCCCAACGCGCAAATGGAAATTCTTATCGTTGATGGCATGTCAACCGACAACACACGAAAAATCGCAGGCTTATACAATACGACCCTTGTCGAAAATCCCAAGCAGTCGCATCGATCGGGGATCAATCTTGGGTTTGAAAAGGCAGTGGGGAACTTGGTTGCATTCACGGACGCCGATTGTATCCTTGATAAAAATTGGCTCGAAAACAGTCTCAAGTATTTTCAAGGTGACGAATGTATCGCGGGGGTCAGCGGTCCAATTCAGATGCCCTGTCAACAGAACACCTTCCAGAGAGCGGTGGCGTTTCTGTTTTCGCTCGCTGTCCTTGTTGCCAAATCCAGCCACAAAGAAACACAAAAGACGGTGCAAGACGTCGAAGACTTTCCGACCTGCAACGCGATTTACCGCAAAGCCGCATTGAACGCCGTCATGCCCCTTGATGAGAATCCGTATGGCGGATCTGATCTCGAACTGAGCTATCGACTCCGGCAAAGCGGCTACAGACTGCTTGCCACCCCAGATGTCCACGTGTGGCACTGTAAACGTGACACGCCCAAAAGGTTCTGGATCCAGATGTATCGATATGCCATCGCACGCTTACAACTGGGAAAAAAGTGGCCAAAACTCCTTAACATTGCGCATATTGCTGTTGGGTTAAGCGTTCCGCTCTTCATTGTTTTCTTGAGTTTCTCTTTTTGGGTCAATCCGAATCTTTTTTTCTTTCTGCTTGGATTGATTTTGGCGCTGTTATTGCTGGTTTGCCCCTTTGCTTTCATGAAAACGAAATCGCTTTCAACCACGTTGTGTGTCCCCCTGGTAATCGCTCTAATGGTTACAGGGTGGTCCATCGGATTTTGCCGGGAACTCATCTTCCCGGTGTGAGGAAATAGGGATGTTGAGACATCGACTCGAAGCTGACTTCAATGACATCTCACTGACTCCGAGTTGTAACAAGCGTTCATTCCCGAAAGAAAGCGTTCAACTCGCCAGCCAAGAGGGCTTGGCATTTTTTGCCTCCCATGATTGTGAAGAATTGAATTCGGCGCTCACCTTTGCTTTGGATACGACCGCCCGCGCATGGTTGATGAGTCGGGCGGAGGGGTTGCAGGCGTTGGCTTGCTGGCGACCCCTGCCGTGGGACAGTCAAGTGCTTGGCTGTCCTTCGGGTTCGATGGGGGGGCTGTGGGCGAAGCGGGGCTACGTTGAACAATGTCATCGTCTTGAGACGGTTCTCAAAGCGTGTATTGCGGATGCACAGCAGCACGATGTTCGCTTTCTATCGTTGCGACTGCCGGAAAACGCGTTGGCGCCCCTCCATGCCGCCGAAGCGGTGGGTTTCAGGATTATCGAATCGTTTCTGACTTTCAGGCGAAAGACCACCGGCGAGATTCCATCGGACGTTGAATCCAACGTCCAACGGGTTCCAGCTTTTCATGTCCGACTTGCACATCCCGACGAAGTGGAGACGGTTGCGGATTTGGCGTTCCGAACTTTTCAATCCTTCCGCTTATTCATCGATCCACTCATCCCTGAAGCCCGTGCTCGCCATTCTCGGCGCGAATGGGTCCGTAACGGTTTCAAAGGACGTGCGGAGGCGATCTACGTCGCCGAAAGCGAAAACCGCCTAGTAGGGTTTGTATTGCTCCGTTCAAAAACAAGGATTCAGGCCGAAAAAATCGGCGAGATTGAATTGATTGCTGTTGATCCGGCGTTCTCGGGTCGAGGAATCGGTAAGGCGCTTGTCGCAACAGCCATTCGACATTATCAAGGGAGAGCCTCTGAAATCGAAGTCGGGACCCAAGGCAATAATCTTCGGGCGATTGGGCTCTATACCCGCATGGGATTCTCTGTTGTGCGTTCTGATTTTTCACTTCATAGACACCTGGCGCCGTCTCATCGGTCATCAATGATTGAATCATCGAACCGTTTGACAGGAGACAGAAATAGAGGAAATGGGGAGGCGTGACGATATGAAAATGAAAGCCGCTATTCTTGCCGCCCAACGGCAACCGTTGGTGATAGATGATGTTGAACTGCCACCCCGCCTGCTGCCTGGCCAAGTACTTGTCAAAGTCTATTACACCAGTGTCTGCGGCTCGCAGGTGGCAATGATCGACGGGAAAAGAGGCTTTGATCCGTGGTGTCCGAAAATCGAATCACAGCCATCCCCAACGATTTCGATTTGCAATTGGCACCTTTGTTTGGCTGCGCGGTCCTCACCGGATTGGGAGCGATCCGCAAGGCACAAATTGAATTGGGACAATCAGTCCTGATTTTCGGCGCAGGTGGTGTTGGGTTGAATGTGATCCAAGGCGCGGCTTTGGTTTCGGCGCATCCAATCATCGCCGTTGATTTTTGTGATGAGAAACTGCGTCTCGCCCGTCAACTTGGCGCCACCCATTGCATCAACGCCAATCGTATCGATCCGACGGCGGAGACGCTC
>JAPUIP010000581.1 GCA_027296925.1 Candidatus Poribacteria bacterium
GGCATCTCTCCCGAAAATCACCGAGAACGTCTGCTCTGTGGACACAGATTTCGTCGCCGCATCCATATAGGCAGCACTGAACGCACGCCGCGGTTCTGAAGTGTGATTCACACCAGAACGGTGCAGCAGGAGGTTATGCAGCAGGATAGCTTCGCCGGCTTCCGCTTCCAGATAAACAGCCTTTTCCTCCAGCCCGTGTTTCTCAGCATCCGCCTCTGAGACGAAATGCCTTTCGTTCACAACGCCGAGTTTATGGCTGCGCGGTACAATCTGCATACACCCTTTGGCTTCCGTTGCGTCGTCCAGAGCTGTCCAAACCGTGACCATCGGATTGCGATCAAGCCCCCAGCCTATACCGACATCCTGATGCCAGGGCAGCACCGTCCCTTGATCAGCGGGTTTATTCATGAACATCGCTCGAAAAATCGAGACATCCTCACCGATGTAGTGTCGGGTAATTTCGCGAGCGAGCGGATGTTGCATGTAGGCCAAAAAGAGCTCATCCTGCTCAAGGTCCATAATCTTCCGGTACTTGAGCGTCCGGCCCTTGTGACCGACTGACTCCGGCGGCGTGCTGCGGTAGGCGCCGGCCGTGCTGTCGAGTTGAAACCGCATATTCTCGTAGGGAACATCACCGAGCATGATGTCGTCGATGCGTTGCTGCAAAGCCGATAACTCTTCGTCCGAGATGAGTTGCCCCAGACGCAGGTAACCTTGCTCCATAAACTGAGCGTGCGCCTGAGCGTCGAATGTCGTTAATGATGTGACTGCCATAAGTGTAATCTCCTTTTTTGGGTATCATCCTAAATCAACGCGAGTGCCTTCGTCATGCCGGCCGTCCAACCGCCATCCACGGTGTACGCCGATCCGGTAACGAAACGCGACTCATCGCTCGCCAGGAACACGGCGACGTCCGCCACGTCCTCAGGTTGCCCGATGCGACCCAGCGGGGCGATCTTGCCGGCAAACTCCCGACCCTCGGGATTTTCATCCAAAAACGGCTGCGACATCGCCGTTTCAATCCAGCCCGGACAGATACAGTTCACACGTACCCCTTCCGGGCCGTGATCAATTGCCATCGCCCGCGTAAGCTGCATCACCGCCCCCTTGGTGGCGCAATAGCCGGCGATGTCCGACTCGGCGTAGAAGCTGTTTACTGAAGCGGTGATGATGAATGAGCCGCCGCCGTTCCGGCGTATGGCCGGAATGCCGTACTTCCCGCAGAGAAACGCCCCTTTGACGTTAGCGGCGAAAAGCGCATCCCAGTCCGATTCGGACAGGTCAACAACCGAGCCAGCCCGCATAATAGCAGCGTTGCTGAAGATGACATCGAGCCGGCCAAAGCGCGTAACCGTGTCAGAGATCAGGCGCTCTACCCCATCCGCCCGGCTGACATCGACCGCGTGAGCGGTGACTGGACCGGGATAATCTGATGGCACTACCCGTGCTGTTTCTTCTGCACCTTGCTGATCAATATCGGCGGCCACCACCCGGGCGCCTTCTTGAGCGAAACGCAGTACAGTGGCACGCCCGATACCACCCGCCGCCCCCGTGATGATTGTTACCTTGCCTTTCAGTCGCATATTTTCCTCCTCGATTTGCACAACGGCACATGCCCCGCCGGAATGACAGGAAGTTTGATTCGGAAATTTGGTGGGACCGAATCATCTATCATAAATGGTAAATCTTGTTCCGACGGGTAGATATTGCCCGAGCAGTTTATCCATAGCTTCCTTTTGGATCGGCGGGATCGACCACGACTCAAGCCACCAGGGGTAAGGATCTCTTTCGCGGTTCAACCCAAGGGTATAATTCGTCTCGCCTTTCCGTTGGTAGGATCGGACCTTCCATTGATAAGACTGGACCTGTTCCCACTTCAGAAAATTTCCTCTTTGTGAAATTCCGCCGGCTCGAATCTCCAACCCGTGCCGTCCCATATATAAATCGCTAGTGGCAGCAAGCAGTATGAAAACGTACAGTAAATCAGAAAATTCTAACCCCTTTTTGACCATGAGTAGAAAGGCAAGGCAAAGAAAGAGCCAAATGCTCATCAAGCCGCTAAAGGCGAACATTCTCTTGTCCCATTTGGACCGATAGCGCATCAACACCGGGCCGTTCTGCCTATTGATCCAAAGCTGCAGAACAATACCGAAAATCACACCAACTCCAGCATAAATTCCTATCCAGTACGCGAGTGTGTCGGGTGACATAAGGACGACCTCCTTGAAACTCCCAGACTTACGGAAATCGCTGTCTACTCTTGTAATCCCTCCTTTTTCGGGGGCATGACGATGATCTCGATCCGACGGTTTCTTGCTCTACCCTCCGGGGTATCGTTCGTATCGATCGGGCGGTAGAAGGCATAGCCGACAGCCGCCAAACGGATGGGATCGACACCCGCCTGCTCTTGCAGGTAGCGAACCGCTGAGATCGCCCGTGCCGTGGATAAGTCCCAATTGTTCAAGACTAAACCTTTGAACGGCACATTGTCCGTATGTCCCTCGACTCGAATCTCCCGATCCGGGTAACGGTTCAGGAACGTCTCGGCAATCTTCTCCAGAACCCGCTTTCCCTCCGGCTTAATCTGCGCTTTCCCGGAATCAAAGAGGATCTTATCCATCATGTTCACCGTCAACATCCCCCGGAGTTCGGTAATGACAATCTCTTTATCTTGAATCTCCTTTTGCAAGCTCTCTCGAAGGTCTCGAAATTCTTCCTCCCGTTGTCTTTTCTCCGCAAACAGTTTCATCTTCTCCGCTTCCGCCTTTGCCTTGGCTTCGCTCAAGTTACTCGCACGTTGCTGTATTTCGTCGATGGTACTCTCCAGGATGCCAATCTTGTTTTTCTTCGCCTCAAGTGCCGCCTGGGTTGTGGTTAACTCGCGCTGCAATTCAGCAGACTTTCCTTCATAGGCAATCCGGCTGGCCTGTTCCGTCTCAAAACTCTTCTTGAATGTGAAGATGTAGTAACTCATCATAGCGACGACAACCAGAATCAGTCCAGCAACGCCGCCGAGTAGATAGAGCTGTTTCCTGTCCATAGACGTGAGAAGGTTCCTTTCTTCCATTCGTGCCTTCCTTCCTCTCTTTGGCTTTCCACCCTTGACACTCGTCTTTACTGTATCGGTTCCTTTTTCTTCTGAATCCGGCGATAGATAATCTGAAGCCCCTTTAACATCAATTCCGCATCTATCGCGTCCACCAATTCCGAGTCTTTCGCAATCCGGTTCGCCAATCCCCCGGTGGCGATGACTTTTGCGGCTTCGCCAAGTTCGGCTTTCATGCGGCGGATGATACCTTCCATCTGTCCGAGAAACCCGTAATAAAATCCGGATCGAATGCACTCGTTTGTATTCTTGCCGATCACGTTTGGCGGCGCAGAAAGATCGACTCGCCTCAACAGGGCTGTCTGGTCAAACAGGGCATCCATGGAGATACCGATTCCCGGAGCAATCACGCCGCCAAGGTATGCGCCATCGGCCGAGACTGCGTCGAATGTGGTCGCCGTGCCAAAGTCTACAATGACTAGCGGTCCCCCATACACCTGATGCGCGCCAACCGTCGTTGTGATGCGATCCGCCCCAACCTCCTCCGGATAATCGCAGCGCAATTCAATCCCTATATCCGAATTGGCAGAAACGACGATCGGCGTGAGATGAAAATATCGCTCGCACATCACACGAAATTCGCTGAGCGCCAGCGGAACAACCGAGGAGATAATAATCCCCTCAAAACCGGAGCGAGGAATATCGTGGATGCGCAACAGTTCGCAAATTTGCGCGCCATACTCATCGGCAAGGCGGTGCCGATCCGTTACGAGCCGCCATGAGACCTTGATTTCGTCATCCGCCAAAACGCCAATGACGATTGTAGTGTTACCAATATCAACGGCGAGTACCATAGTCGTCTCCTCAACGCGGAGTTTGAACAGCGTCCACAATGCGTTTAACAATTGTATCGAGCCCTTCTGGTGTCATGGCTATTGATGATCTTCCTTTTTTACCGGCTTCTCACTTTGACCTGCGAAACTTGCGCCGACGGCAGGTATTTCCCCAATTCAGAATTCACCCGCGCTTCGGTCAACCGCCCCGGCGTGACGAGCACACACTTGTTACCCGAGCCCGTTGCCCACTCCCTTTCAAAATCGGAGTCGGAAAACCGGCGCACAACTCTGGAAATCGGATTCGCCGTCTGAATCTGGCCGGCGACATTATCGTATCCGGTGACAGCCCACAGGCGTTTTCCGCCGGAGTGCTGCAGGGCAATAATCGGCGCCCAGCCGGTGGCCACAAACCCCTTCAAGACATCCAGATTGCAGTTAGACACCACACTGAGGTGTTGAACGTTCGTTTTTGTCGTTCCGTAGAGCTCGTCAAGTCGGTTGACCTTCAGTTGTGTCCTGAAGATAACTTCCAGTAACGGTAGCTTCCTAAAATCAATATTGGCATTCGGCGGTAGTGAAGCTGTCGAAGCCGATGGAGCCGGTCTTGAAGATGCAGTGCCGGAAATAGGCATCCTTTGATTCTGGGTTGATGTTCCACAACTCATCGCGAGCACGCACAAAGCCAAAATGAAGGTAATGCGACAGGAATGGTTTTGCATGGTCTTCTCCTCATACAATCTCGGACTTCATACCGTATCTGACTCTCCGCTTTCGACCGATTGCCTAGTGTAGCACAGGGGAAGGCTGCTGTCAAGACGGAAACAAATTCGAGGGAACTGGCAAATCAGATCAAAATTGGTATTGATCTCTCCCGACATTTCTGTTACACTTTCAGATTGAAGCCTTCTTGGAAACGCAGATCTGAACGACTGATACCATTTTCAGTTAGAAGTGAGACGATTCGTTCTTGTCATTCTGAACGGAGCGCAGCGGAGTGAAGAATCTATTGTTGGCTTTATGATTGCAATCCTGA